>NZ_KI912266.1:1347822-1521899 GCF_000235425.2 Pseudofrankia saprophytica | reverse complement strand
GCGGCCGGCCGGGCGCGATCGGCGTCCCCGGCCTTGGCCCGCGCGGCTGGCTCGGCCAGTCCCACTCCGGCGCGGCGGGCGACCTCCGCCGGCAGCGTCAACACGAACCGCGCCGGTCGGCCGGCCGCGGGCCGGCCGACCGAGGTGAGCCAGCCCAGCCTGCGCAACAGCGCGAGCTGGCGCTGGACGTGGGTCCGGCTGTACTTGGTCTGTGTCACCAGCACCCGCAGGCCAGGCGCGCAGACGGCGGAGCCCGCCGGCAGCTGCGGATCGGCACCGCTGGCCGGTTCGACGTGGCTCGCCAGGATGAGCGCGACCAGCTTGGTCGCGGGCGGCAGGCCCGCCTGCGCGACGGCGCGCTGCCAGCCCACGTTGTCCGCGACGATGGCACCGGAAGGCGGGGTGGAAACCAGGACGAGGACCCCGGGGAGCGGGAGCTGACGCATCGGGTCGGTCGCCACGGAGTCTCGCCTCCTTCCTTCGTGCTGCCTTCGCGGGTGGGCCTGGACGCCATGTCCGCGCCCTCGCGCGAATGGACCGAGGTGCGTGGGTGGAGCCGCTGGCCGCGTGGCGGGTGGACGTCGGACCGGAGAGCCGGGTGAGCGGCCGGGCCTAGGGACTCTGGGTCAGTTCGGGTCGTGTCGGGCGTCGGCGGGCTGTGCGACGCGCTGGCTGGCTATGCCGGTTGAGGCACGTTACCCCGCGCTGGCGAAGGGGTAAGGGGAGCGCGACCAAGGGGCACACATAACGGCAACATGCCTACGCGAGCGCGTTGAGAGCGCTCGACCAGCGCTTATGCACATCCGCGATGTGCTCGTGGGGGGTCCAGCCGACGGCCAGTCCGCCCGCGACCCGACGAGAACCGGCGGCGGGAAACACCGACCCACCCACAGCCCACGCGACCGCAACCATCCACCTACGACGGCCCCTTACCTCTCGATTGCCCCTTTCCCAACGATTGCCACCTTTTTCACCGATTGGCCCTCACCATCGGTCGCGCCGCCCCACCAACGTCCGGATCGAGGATCAACGCCGACCGGCACGCCCGAGCCTGTCTGACCCGGCAGCCAATCCTGGACTTCACTCTGCGTGAACAGGCGACGGCGACAAGGCCGTGGGGCGGAACCCGTAGGCCTTCGGAAGTGCCAGAGGTGTCAGAGGTCGCCGGTACCGTCGAGGCATGTCCGCCGAGCGGGCCGGCCAGGCCGGCGAAGGCCCGGCCCTCACCGGTCCGGTCGGCGAGGGGGACGTCTCGGCGCCGGCCGGCCGCACCGACGTCGCCGCCCTCGTCAGGGTGCTGACGGCGGCTCCTGTCGAGCGGCACTGGCTCGACCGGACGTCCTGGGTGGACGTTGGCCGCGGCTGGCTGCCGGCCGCCGACGAGCTCTACCAGCGGGTCCGTGACACCACCCAGTGGCGGGCCGGCGCGATGTGGCGCTACGAGAAGTATGTGACCGCGCCGCGGCTGAGCGCCTGGTACGAGGCGGGCCGGCCACCGCCCATCCCCGAGCTCACGGCGGCACACGCCGCGTTGCGCCGCCGCTATGGCGTCGAGTTCGACGGCTACGGCATGTCCTACTACCGAGACGGCGCGGACTCGGTCGGGGTGCACCGCGACAAGGAGCTGCGGTGGCTCGACGACACCGTGATCGCGATCCTCACGCTGGGTGCCCGCCGGCCGTGGACCGTGAAGCCGGTGCGGCTCGGCCAGGGCCGACGCATCCTGAACGACCCGAGCGACGCCGGCGGCCTGCTCGATCTCGCGCCCAGCTCGGGTGACCTGCTCGTGCTCGGCGGGCGTGCCCAGGCGGACTGGCTGCACGGCGTGCCCAAGATCGCCGGCCACGTCGGCGGCCGGATCTCGGTGCAATGGCGTTGGACGGCGCGGACCGGCAGGCCCCTGCAGGGCCCTGGCTACATGGCGTCCCGGCACTTCGGTCGCTGAGCCGGGCCGGGCCGGCGAGCGCTCGGCTCGCATGTGGCGTGCGCTAGCCGAGCGCTCGCGACCAGGGGGCGACGTCATCGCGGCCGCGCCCGGCGGACCCAATATGCCCAACTGTCATCTGCACGTCGTGCCTCAGGCCGTCGAGGTCAGGGTGACCGCACGGAGGCAGGGACGCAGCTCGTCCCAGCGGTACCACCGGACCAGCTCCTCGTCGGGGCTGCCCCACGGGTTGCGCAGCAGCAGCCGGCCGCCCGCGGCATCCGCGGCCAGGACCGCGTAGGCGTGCCGCTCCACGAGACCGCCCGACGGTCCGTCCGCCGCGCCCGGGCGAGTGGAGACCGTGATGACGTCGCCCGTGGCGAGTCGGGACGCGATGTCCGCGACGCTGAGCGAGCCCGGCGGCACCGCGTGATGCGGGCGGCCGGTGAGGTCGCTCGCGGCCACGCCGGGATCACCGCCGCTGATCGCGTCGTAGCCGCCGTGGAGCCGGGCGTACGCCTTCTCGTAGACGGCCGCCCACAGCTCCGGGCGCCCCGTGAGGTCGAACGCGGCGATCGAGGGCACCGGCCGCGCGCCGCCGGCTTCGCCCCCTCCACCGCCTCCCGCCGCGCCGCCGGCGGCGTCGCCCGTGGGCAGGCCGGGCAGGGCACGTGTCACGGTGACCGGGAAGGGTCGGCCGTCGCGGTAGAAGGTGACCGTGAACGTGCCGTTCGGGTTCTCCCGGATCCCCTCGACGAGCAGGTCGGGACGCTGTCTGGCCAGGCCGATGAGCGTGGCGGCGAGGTAGCAGTCGCCGAGGCCGCCCTGGCCGACGTCGGAGGTGCTGACGCCGTCCCGGACGACCGGGTCGGCCCGGTTCGCCTCGTCCGCCCCGGCGGAGGCCACGGCCCCGTTGGCGGCGGCCGCGCCGCCGGGCGGGGCGGGCTCGAGGTCAGGCAGCAGGCGGACGAGCTCGGCGACCAGCGCGGCCGGCGCGCTCGCGAGCAGCAGGTCCGGCACCGCGGCCAGGGCCTCGAGCTCGTGCCGGGAACGGCCGCCCGCCCGCCGCAGCAGGCGGGTGAGAGCCCCCGTCAGCGCCCGCAGTGGCTGGCCGCGCAGCCGGCTGACCACCGCCTCACGGACGGCCGGCGGCAGGGCGGCCAGCCGCCGGCCGGCATCCCGAACGTCCGCCGCGGACAGCGCGGCGGGGTCGGTCCCGACCAGCGCGACCAACCCGGCGGCGGCCGTCCTGATCCAGCCGAGGTCCGGCGGTGGGGCGTCGTCGAACCAGGAACGCGGGTCGATCAACACGCCGCCGGTCCGCACCGCTTCCTCGGCCGCCACGAGATGCGCCGTCCGACGCTCGATCGCCGCGGCGAGATCCGGCCCGCCGACGGCGAGGGCGTGCGTGCCCAGCCGGAGCACGTCGGTCGGCACGGGCAGGCCGGCCAACCGGAACGAGCCTGGCGGCCTGGCCGGCGCGGCGACGCCGAGTGCCTGGGCAAGGCCGCCGCCCGCCGCCGCGACCGTCGCGCTCAGGCCGACGACGACCGCATCCAGGGCCGTCTCGTCCGTCCGGCCGACGGCCGTGGCGAGCCCGGCCGCGGCGGTGCCGGCGACGCGCAGTCTGCCGGCCAGCGCGCCGAGCAGGCCGGGGTCGAAGGAGACGGGACCGCCTCCGCCCAGGTCGCCACCGTGGCCGCCCCCGTCCCCGCCGCGCCCGGCCGCGGCCGCGCCAGCCCAGGCGTCTCCCGACCAGACGTCGCAGGCTGGCGCGACGCGACCGCCCCGCCGGCCGTCGGCGCCCAGCGAGCCGTCGAGAAACGGGTCTGCCGGGACGGTGCCGTCGTCGGTGCTCAGCTCACGCAGCAGGGCCGCGTCGGGGACGTCCCAACCGGCCGGCATCCTGGGAATCTCGGGCAGGCGCGGCTCTAACTCGGCATCCGGAGTCCCCGCCGATCCGGCCCTGTCGACCGTGCTGCCCTCCCCGGCCGCGCTGGTCAGGCCGGTCGCCGCGGCGGCAGCGAACTCGAACGCCTCGGCGGTCCTCACATACCAGTGAGCGCGGGCGGCCATCGCCTCGGCGCCACCGCGCAGCGCCCGCAGCCAGCCGTCGACCCGGGCCGTCGCGCGCCGCTGCCACGGCGACGACCAGGTCTCGGGAGTGTCCAGGGTCAGCACCGGGCCGAGCAGACCGGAGGCTGTCGTGGCGAGCCCACCCAGCTCGACCGCGGCGGCGCGCAGCTCGGCGGCCGCGGTCCCGAGCACGGACGGAGCCCGCCCCACCAGGGCATCCGCGTATCCGGAAGGCATCGCGTCACCGACCTCCTGACAGCCACCCGGCCCTGACCGCCGGCGTACGAACAGCGCCGCCGGCGTGCGGCGGCCCGCGACGCCCGCGCACCCCACGCACTCCCGCGCGGCGCGCGCCAGCCAGAACGCGGCCGACGAAACGATCATGTCTTGCTGATCGACGTCAGGGTAGGACGCGGTGGCGGCGGTGTCGTGGGGCCGCATGATCGCGACCCCACGAGATCGCGGGCTCGAACGGACGAACTGCGCTAGCTTGGGCGAGGTGCCCGTTGCCCGGCGACGGCCCGTTCCGGCCAGCGCCGGGCGAGCCGCGCGAGACCGGCGCGGGAGAGCACGGGAAGGGGCCGCGAGGCTCCATCGCCCGGACACCGCGGAAGGAGCCCGACGTGCCCGAGGCCGTCATCGTCGCCACCGGCCGGTCCCCGATTGGTCGCGCCTACAAAGGATCGTTGAAGGACCTACGGCCGGACGACCTGGCCGCGACCGTCGTGCGCGCCGTCCTCGACAAGCTGCCCGGGCTGGATCCCACGACGATCGACGACCTGATGCTCGGCTGCGCGCAGCCCGCCGGCGAGCAGGGCTTCAACATGGCGCGCGCGGTCGCGGTCCAGCTCGGCATGGACTTCCTGCCCGGCACCACGGTGAACCGCTACTGCTCCTCGTCGCTGCAGACCACCCGGATGGCCTTCCACGCGATCAAGGCCGGCGAGGGCGACGTCTTCGTGTCCGCCGGTGTCGAGACGGTCAGCCGGTTCGTGAAGGGCAACGCGGACGGCCTGCCTGACACCCACAACCCGCTCTACGCCGAGGCCGAGGCCCGCACGAAGGCCCGCGCCGAGGCCGGCTCCGCGGGCTGGACCGACCCGCGCGCCGACGGGGTGCTGCCCGACATCTACATCGCGATGGGCCAGACGGCCGAGAACGTCGTCCAGCACACCGGCCTCACCCGGGCCGAGCAGGACGAGTTCGCGCTGCGCTCCCAGCAGAACACGGCCAAGGCCATCGCGGACGGGTTCTTCGAGCGGGAGATCATCCCGGTCACGCTGCCGGACGGCACGGTCGTCCGGGCGGACGACGGCCCGCGGCCGAGCACCACCCTCGAGGCGCTCGCCGGCCTGAAGCCGGTGTTCCGCCCCGACGGCACGGTCACCGCCGGCAACGCCTGCCCGCTCAACGACGGCGCCGCGGCGGTGGTCGTCATGAGCGACACCAGGGCCCGAGAGCTGGGGCTGACCCCGCTGGCCCGGATCGTGGCGACCGGCGTCACCGGCCTGTCACCGGAGATCATGGGCCTCGGGCCGATCGAGGCGGTGCGGCAGGTGCTCGGCCGCGCCGGCATGACGATCGACGACATCGACCTCGTCGAGATCAACGAGGCGTTCGCCGCCCAGGTCGTGCCGTCCGCGCGTGAGCTCGGCATCGACTTCGACAAGCTCAACGTGCACGGCGGCGCCATCGCGCTGGGCCACCCGTTCGGCTCGACCGGCGCCCGCATCCTGACCACGCTCCTCAACGGCCTGCGCACCAGGGACAAGACCATCGGTCTCGAGACCATGTGCGTCGGTGGCGGTCAGGGCATGGCGATGGTCATCGAACGGCTCGATTAACTGGTTCGCTCTGTCTCTGGTTCGCTCCGTGCGGGCGCGGCGCTCCGGCCCCTTGCTCGCTTCGCTCCCAAGGGACCTCCGCGCCGCGTCCTCCTCCGCTCACGTGCGCTGCGGCGACCTCCGCTGCGGCCCAACCACTTCGCTTCGCTCGTGGCCGGGCCTCCGCGGAGGCGCGCCTCCGCGCCGCACGGTCACCTGCCGCTGAACGTCACCGATCCAAGACCAGCCCGATCCAGAGCCATCGCCGCGGGGGCACTTCGCTGCGATCGAGGCGCGCCTCCGCGGCAGCATGGACCTGGCTCGACTAGAGCGTCCTGGTGATCTTCACTGGGACGCTCTCGTTTTCGGCGCTCGTGTGTGCGGCCTCAGCTGGCGGGTGGGTCCGGGGGCGCTGCTCGGGGGCGCGGCACCCGGTCCGCGGCGGCGCCCTGGGCCGAGGCCGGTTGGGCTGTTGGACCGACCCTGGCGGTCCTGGTGACGGCCTGGCTCTGTATCCGGGCCTGGGTGGACGCCGCGGCGGCGGCGAAGCCGGTGGTCGTCTGCCTGGCGGACGGTACGGACCTCGCCACCACGGACGCCAGCTCCAGCCATGGGGGGCCCGCCGGCGGGTGCCCGGCCGGCGCGCCGCGGCGGAAGGCGTCGCGGACTCGACGCGCCGGGGCGAGCGTCACCCCGGTGACGCGGTCCCAGCGAGGCTGCCGGGTCAGGACGATGGCGCCCCAGACCAGGCCGCCGCCGATCAGGCCGTCGAGCCAGTAGTGGTTCGCGGTGATCACGACGACGAGCGCGGTGACGACCGGGTGCGCGACGGCGAGCCAGCGCGCCCGCCAGCGCAGGATCGTGATGACCCCCCAGGCCTCCAGGATCGCCCAGCCGATGTGCAGGCTCGGCATCGCCGCGTACTGGTTCGCCTGCGCGGCGCCCACCTCGTTGTAGGCCGAGGGGCCGATCACGACGCCGGTGTCGACGAAGGGGATGTTCGGGCTCACGGCCGGCAGGAACCGCGGCGGGGCCAGCGGGTACAGGATATGGATCACGAGGGCGACACCCGTCGAGATCATGATCACGTTCCGTACCCGCTGCCAGTGCGCCCGCTGGAAGAACATGACCCAGAGCAGGAACCCGATGGCGGCCGGGAAGTGCACGGTTATGTAGAACCGGTTCGCGAACTCCAGCAGGTCGGTGGAGCGCAGCGCCAGCCGCTGGATCGACGACTCGTCGGGCAGGTCCAGCAGCCGCTCGAAGTGCCAGACCGCCAGCGCGTGCCGCAGCGCCTCGACCCGCCGGCCGTCCGCGAGGGTCCTGCCCAGCCGGTAGACCATGAACAGCCCGCCCAGCAGGGCGATCTGGCCGAGGAAGTAGGACGACGTCAGGAGCGCGCGGCGCGCCCGGGAGGGCGCTGCGCGCTCGGAGGCGTCGGAGGCGGCAGCTTCGGCCGGGCCGCGGAACCGAATGCCATCACCCGCCTGCGGGCCCGATGGACACGGAATGCTCACCACATCGCACCCCTACGCATGAGAATGCCTCCCCATCCCACGGGGATCCGACTTATACCGTCCTACTAACCGACCGGTAAGCACAACCAGCCAGCCGGTGACACATCTCTCGCCTCCGGCGTCAACCGGCCAGTCGCCCTCCGCAACGATTCGACGTCGAAGTCGTGACTTAGTGAAGTCATCTCGACGCGAATTTGCCACATAGAGGCTTCAGGTGCGACCCGCGACTCGGTTGTGATGACAAAACCGAACGGAAGTGTCACGCAAGGTAGCGATACCGTGATCGCTCGCCGTTACTAAACAGCAAACGCCAGGCAACTATTTCCCTCAGATCTTCTGAACGGCTGACCACTCGCGCCTACGAATGTCATCTATCGGACATCCGGTCGTCATCCAGACCAAGCGTCAGACATCCAGAGCCGGCCGGGCCTCGATCCGGGCGCCGCGAACGGACCGCCCGGTCGACGTTACTCAGAGAACTCAAAGGGTAACTATCTTCACATGATCGCCTGAACAAACCCTGCTGGCGACCGCCACAGTCGAGGAGGATCGCGATGCACGCGAACGTCGGCGACCGCGTATGTGTCCACAGCCGCACCATCGGCCAGCCCGAACGACACGGAGTCGTTCTGGAGGCCCGCGGCGAGACCGGGCCGCCCTACCTGATCCGCTGGGACGACGGCCATGAGGGGCTGCTCTTCCCGGGCGCCGACTCGGTGCTGGAGGTCTTCGCCTTCCAGCACGCCGGAGTCTGACGGGCGGCCGGAGCGGCCCGCAAGCGGCGAAGGCCGCTCCCGATAGCGGGAGCGGCCTTCGTGTCGAGCGGTTGGGCGGCCGCCGTCGACGACGGCGGCCGGCCCCGATCAGTAGCGGTAGTGGTCGGACTTGTAGGGGCCGTCGACGTCGACGCCGATGTACTCAGCCTGGGCCTTGGTGAGCTTGGTGAGCTTCACGCCGAGGGCGTCCAGGTGCAGGCGGGCGACCTTCTCGTCGAGGTGCTTCGGCAGCGTGTAGACGCCGACCGGGTACTGGTCGGTCTTCGTGAACAGCTCGATCTGGGCGATCACCTGGTTGGTGAAGCTGTTCGACATCACGAAGCTCGGGTGGCCGGTGGCGCAGCCGAGGTTCATCAGCCGGCCCTCGGCCAGCACGATGACCGAGTGGCCGTCCGGGAAGACCCACTCGTCGACCTGCGGCTTGATGTTGATCTTCTCGACACCCGCGATCTTGCCCAGGCCGGCCATGTCGATCTCGTTGTCGAAGTGGCCGATGTTGGACACGATCGCCTGGTGCTTCATCGCCGCCATGTGGTCGGCGGTGATGATGTTGAAGTTGCCGGTGGTCGAGACGAAGATGTCGGCGATCCCGACGACGTCCTCGAGCACGGTGACCTGGAAGCCGTCCATCGCGGCCTGCAGCGCGCAGATCGGGTCGATCTCGGTGACGATGACCCGGGCGCCCTGGCCGCGCAGCGCGTCCGCGCAGCCCTTGCCGACGTCGCCGTAGCCGGCGACGAGCGCGACCTTGCCGCCGATGAGCACGTCGGTCGCCCGGTTGAGGCCGTCGATGACGGAGTGGCGGCAGCCGTACTTGTTGTCGAACTTGCTCTTGGTGACCGAGTCGTTGACGTTGATCGCCGGGAAGAGCAGCGAACCGCCCTTGTGCATCTCGTAGAGGCGATGCACGCCGGTGGTGGTCTCCTCGGTGACGCCCTTGATCGCCTCGGCGGCCGCGGTCCAACGGCCGGGCTTCGCCGCGATCGTGCTGCGCAGCGTGTCGAGGATGATCGCGTACTCCTCGGAGTCCGAGGGGTCGGTCGCCGGGACGGCGCCCGCCTTCTCGAACTCGGCGCCCTTGTGGACGAGCAGCGTCGCGTCGCCGCCGTCGTCGAGGATCATGTTGGGAGCGCCGCCGTCCGGCCAGGCCAGCGCCTGGTCGGTGCACCACCAGTACTCCTCGAGCGTCTCACCCTTCCAGGCGAACACCGGGACACCGGCGGGAGCGTCCTTGGTGCCGTTCGGGCCGACGACGACCGCGGCGGCGGCGTGGTCCTGGGTGGAGAAGATGTTGCAGGAGACCCAGCGGACGTCGGCACCGAGGGCGACGAGGGTCTCGATGAGCACGGCGGTCTGGATCGTCATGTGCAGCGATCCCATGATCCGCGCACCCTTGAGCGGCTGGCTCGCGGCGTACTCGGCACGGGTCGCCATCAGCCCCGGCATCTCGTGCTCAGCCAGCCGGATCTCCTTGCGGCCGAACTCGGCCAGCGCAAGGTCCGCGACCTTGAAGTCGAAGCTCATCTCTCTCCTTCGGCGCTCGAAACGCGCCCCGTCCCAGGGATCAGGGCGCGCGAGAGCGCGGGGTAATCCGTGCCCGTGCCGTACCGCACACGGTACTGGGTGCGCCTGGGCGCCACGCCCTCGGGCGCGCAGCGCCTCGCCTCACATTCGCCGGTCGGCGCCGGCGCCGCGGCTACGTGCCCGGCCGGTATCAGGGGCCCCTGCCGTATGCCTCTCAACCGGGAAGCAGGCGGGCAGGGTGGGTGGGCGGGCAGGCGCCTCAGCTCCCGACAGGCCGGCTCGTGGGAGGCGCGGAGCAGCCTCCCGACCCGGTCAGCTCTTTCTAGACTCCGGCGCATGGTTGTGCCGGCTTCTACCAGTCCGCATGCTGATGACCCCGCTGTCGCAGACGTCGCCGTCCTGCCCGGGCCGCCGCCCGCCGCGGCGCGCGCCCTGCGGACCGCCGTGTTCGTGGGCGAGCAAGGGGTCCCGGCCGAGCTCGAACACGACGACGCCGACGCGTATGCCGACCACGCGGTCGTCTGGGACGTCCGGACCTCCGAGGGCGGGAACCCCGGGCGGGCGCTCGCGACCGGGCGGCTGCTCGACCCGGCGGCCGTCCCCGGCCTGGATACGGGTCCCGAGCCGGGCCCGGGCGAGGTGGTACCCGCTGGCCTGTCCGCGGGGCTGGTCGGCGTGATCGGGCGGGTCGCGGTCCGGCCGGACATGCGGGGGCGCGGCCTCGCGCGGGTCGTGATGGCGGCGCTGGAGCGGCGCGCCGCCGAGCGCGGCCTCCCGGTGATCCGGCTGCACGCGCAGGCCGCCGTCACCGGGCTGTACACCGGCCTCGGCTATCGCGCGTTCGGGCCGCGTGACCTGACCGCCGGGATCGAGCACGTCTGGATGGCCCGCTCGATCCTGCCGGGTCTGCGGGCGGTAAGGGATGCCGACGGCCCGGCGCTGGAGCGACTGATCGGCGAGATCTGGGCCGAGTACCCGGGCTGTGTGCTCGACGTCGACGGCGAGGAGCCGTGGCTGCGCGCGCCAGCCGCCGCCTACATCGGCGACGCGGTTCCCGGCCGCTACCGCGGTGCGATGTGGGTGGTCACTCAAGGTGAAGGAGCCGGCAAGGACGAGCCGCTCGCCGCCTGCGTCGCGGTGCGGGAGACCCGACCGGGCTGGGTGGAGCTGAAGTCGCTCTATGTGGCGGCCTGGGCGCGCCGACGCGGCCTGGGCGTGGCGCTCGTGCGCCTGGTCGAACGCGAGGCGCGTCGGCGGGGCGCCACGTTCGTAGAGCTGTGGACCGACACGCGGTTCGCGGACGCCCATCGCCTTTACGAACGACTCGGTTACCTAGCGACAGGTGAGGTCCGAGAGCTTGGCGACCGTTCCAACACTGCGGAGTTCCGGTATACCAAGGAGCTACCAACGCAGCCCTGACCGGTTCGTATGGTGATGCCGCGACTCCGTCGTGAAGTTGTTGTGCCGGGTGGCCCGTCGGGGCTCCACATATCGCTGTCATCTGGGCTATACAGCTTGGAGTCTGTTGTCTAACTCACAAGTAACCTGCGGGGCTGCCACCATCGCCCCCACCGATCCGCTGGGAGCCCGCTCGTGTCCACACCCCCAGGTCCCGCCGAGCCGCGCGGACCCGAGCCAGCTGATCGCTCCGACGCCTTCTGGACGTCGGTCGCACAGCAGGCTGGGAAGCGTGGCGGCATTGTCGCGATCATCGCGGTCCTGCTCACCGTGGGCCTCGGCTTCGGCATCACCCAGCTGGAGTTCAGCACCGACCAGAGCAACTACCTGAACTCCGACTCGCAGATCGCCAAGGACAACGTCTCGTACCAGTCGTTGTTCGGCGGCGAGGCGATGATCTCCGACCTGACGGTCGACAAGGGCAAGAAGCTCACCGACCTGTTTACCCAGCACAACCTCGCCGAGTTCGACGCGGTGACCAAGCAGCTCGAGGCCGACCCGCGGATCGTCGCGGTGATCACCCCGGTGACCGCCCTGCAGTTCACTCACAACCTGGTCACCAGCTCCGACGGCAACCCGGTGAACAGCCCGGCCGGAAAGATGCTCCTCAGCGCGCAGCAACGGGACACCGATCCCACCTCGCAGGCAAAGCGCCTCCAGGACTCGATCGCGACCCTGACCCGGATCAACCAGATCCCGCCCGCGCAGCAGACCCTCAGCAACCCGGCCTGGGTCGACTTCCTGCTCCACGACAACACCGGCAAGATCCGCACCTCGCTGCTGCCGTTCTTCCCGAACGACGACAACGCCCAGCTGGTGGTGCGGCTCGCCGGCAACGCGGACATCAAGACCGAGGGCGGGGCGGCCTCCCTCGTGGAGGACGCGATGGCGGCGCGGCACTTCGACAACGCGCACGTCGTCACCACCGGCGCCACGGTGCTGCTGCGCGACATCAACGACTACCTGCGCAGTGGGTTCCTCACCCTCGGCGCGATCGCGGCCGCGCTGATGATCGGGCTGCTGCTGGTGGCGTTCGCCGTGCGCTGGCGGCTGCTGCCGCTCGGCGTCGTCGTCATCGGCCAGGTCTGGGCGTTTGGTCTCGCCGGCTACGTGGGCCTTCCACTCAACATCGTGACGATCAGCGGGCTACCCGTACTGCTCGGCGTGGGCATCGACTTCGCCGTCCAGCTGCACAGCCGGGTGGAGGAGGAGGCGCAGCTCGACCGCGCCGACCATCCGGTCGCCGAGACGCTGCGCCGACTGGTGCCGAGCCTGGCGCTCGCGACCGTCGCCGCCGTCGTCGCCTTCCTGGCGCTGGAGTTCAGCGCGGTGCCGATGATCCGCGACTTCGGCGTGCTGCTGGCCATCGGCCTGCCGGTGATCGTCATCGCGACCATACTGCTGACGTCCACGTCGCTGGCGTGGCGCGAGCGACGCAAGCCGACGCCCGCCAGGGACTACACCCGCGGGCCACTGGGGCGCGCCACGGTCGCGCTCGGCTCGCTCCCGCGCGCCGCGGCCATTCCGCTGGTCGTCATCGCGGTCGCGCTGTTCGCCGGTGGCGCGGTCACCGAGGGCAATCTGAAGGTGCAGACGGACCCGCAGAAGTGGGTCAACCAGGGCAGCCAGGTGGTCAAGGACCTCGACTACCTGAGCGACCACACGGGCACGACCAGCGAGCTCGGCGTCTTCGTCCAGTCGAACAACGTCTTCGACGACCAGACGGTGGCGTTCGTCGACGGCTTCGCCCGTCAGCAGCTCGCGAAGCACCACGATGACCTGACCAACGCCTCGAGCCTGGTCACCACCGTCGGCTTCCTGCTCGACGTCCCGGGCGCGAAGACGGTGCCGCCGACCGGAGACGACGTCCGCGCGGCCTACCAGGTCGCCCCCGAGGCGATCAAGCGCAGCACGGTGAACCTCTCGAACGCGAACGGCGACGCCGGCGCACTCAACCTGATCTTCCAGACCGGCCCGCGCACGCTCGAGCAGCGCGCGGTCGTCGTCAAGGACATCAGGGCGACGGTGAACCCCCCGGAGGGTGTGCGGGCCACTCCGTCGGGCCTCGCTGTGGTCGGCGCCGGGCTACTGGACAACATCGGGAAGAACCGGGTCGAGTTCACCTACTTCGCGCTGCTGGGCGTCTTCCTGGTGCTGCTGCTGCGCTACCGCGGACCGGTCAAGGCACTGCTGTCGGTGGTGCCGGTCCTGATCGCGGTCGGGCTCACCTCGCTGATCGCCTGGCTGTCCGGCCTGGAGCTCTCGCCGCTGACCGTCGTCAGCGGTCCGCTGGTCATCGCGCTGTGCACCGAGTTCACCACGCTGATCGTTCAGCGCCATCTCGAGGAGCGGGCCCGCGGGCGCTCGCCGCGGGAGGCGGTCGACGAGGCGGCGGCGCGTACGGGGCGGGCCTTCCTCGTGTCCGCGGCCGCGGCGGTCATCGGCATCCTGGTGCTGGCGTTCAGCTCGTTGCCGCTGCTGCGGGACTTCGGCCTGCTGGTCGCCGTCAACGTCGCGGTTGCCTTGCTGTCCGCCCTGGTCGTGCTGCCGCCGCTGTTGGTGTGGATGGATGACCGCGGCTGGGTCCACCGCCCGAAGAAGGGCACCGGCCCGCGGGTGCCTGACCAGCCGCCGACGGGCGAGGCCCGGACGCTGGACCCCTCGGTCCCCGGCGACGCGCTTTCCTGAGCCTGGCCGGGGGCGGGGCGCCGCGCGCCCCGCCCCCGGCCAGGCCACCTGCCAGGCACCCACCGGCCCCGTGGGTGTGTGGACCTACACCGCCCTCGACCAGCCGCGGATAGGCGGACTGTCACCGTTCGGGTCATGAGTGCACTGCTTGTGGACACTCGCGCGGGCCGCGTGGATCAGACCGGCGCAACGTATCTCCGCTGGTAACGGTCCTATTAGTCGATGGCCTGTCGAGCCGGCAGCTAAGGCGTGACGGATACCACAGGCGATGTTTGCCGCAAGTTGCGCTTTTCTGGTCAGGGCCGGCGACGGCACGGCCGGCGCGGCACGCCAGGATTTCCGAAACAGGCAAAGGCGGCAACAGGGGTTCTCATGGACACACGGACGAGTACGGCAAGGGCGGCACGGGGCTCGCGCGGCGCGATGGTCGCGACCGTCACACCGCGACGGCGGGGGCGATGACCGTGGCCGCCACCCGATACGCGCCCGCCACCTGGCGCCCGGTCCGCAACACTTCCGGCACGATGCTGCAGCCGACCAGGGGTTTGATCCCGCACGTCCAGGTGGGCAACGGCTCGCTGTACGGGATGTTCAACAACCCGGCGACGGAGGTCTCCAGCCACCTGTGGGTGTCCAAGGGCGGCGCGCTCGAGCAGTACGTCGAGCTGGACAAACGCGCCTGGGCGCAGGCCGACGGCAACCCGTACTGGATCTCGGTGGAATGTGAGGGCTACGACACCGAGGACTACACCCCCGTCCAGGTTCAGCGGATCGCCGAGTTGTACGCGTGGGGAATGGCTGAGTTCGGCTGGAAGGCCGAGGTAACCGACAGCGTGGACGGGTACGGCCTCGGCACCCATCGCATGGGAGGTGTGCCCTGGGGCAACCACTCCTGCCCCGGCACCATCCGCGCGAACCGCCGGCCGGACATCCTGGCGGCCGCGCTGGCGATGAGCGGGGACTCCAGCACCACGCAGGCGCGGCAGCGCTATGTCTCGATGCCGACCCTGCGACAGGGTGACCGCGGCCCGGCGGTCGTCACCCTCCAGAACGCACTGAACATCATCTTCGGCCACGAGGCGCCGACCGGCGACCCGAACCGGCTCACGCCCGACGGCGCCTTCGGCCCGAAGACCGTGGCCAGGGTCGGCTCGCTGCAGCGGCTCAACTCGCCGTACTACGGCCCGATCTCCCCGGACGGCGTCGTCGGCCAGGAAAGCTGGCTGAAGATCGGCTACATCCTCACCGGCATGAACCGCTGGGTCTGACGCGGGCTTGGGTGAGGCGCCGGTCGCCTCACCCAAGCCCGCGTCAAGAGTTCAGATAGGCGAGGACGGCGAGCACGCGGCGGTTGTCGTCAGCGGACGGCGGCAGGCTCAGCTTGCTGAAGATGTTGTTGGTGTGCTTGCCGACGGCTTTCTCGGTGACGAACAGGCGGCCGGCGATGGCCGCGTTCGAGCGTCCCTCGGCCATGAGCCCGAGAACCTCGCGCTCGCGAGCCGTCAGGGTGCGCAGAGGCTCGTCCCGGGAACGCCTGGTCAGCAGCTCGGCCACCACCTCCGGGTCCATCGCGGATCCACCGGCGGCGACCCGGCGAATCGCGTCGACGAACTGGCCGACGTCGCTGACCCGGTCCTTGAGCAGGTAGCCGACCCCGCCTCCGGGGCTGGCCAGCAGCTCGCGGGCATACAGCGGCTGCACGTCCTGGGAGAGGACGAGTACCGGAAGGCCGGGGATGCGCGAACGGGCCTCGATCGCCGCGAGCAGGCCCTCGTCGGTGAAGGTCGGCGGCAGCCGGACGTCGACGACGGCGACATCGGGCCGGTGCGCGGTCAGCGCGCGCACCAGTGACGGACCATTGTCGACCGCCTCGACCACCTCGAAGTCGTAGGCCGTCAACAGCCTGATCAATCCGTCACGCAGCAGGGCCAGGTCCTCGGCGAGCACGACACGCACGCTCATAGCCTTCCACCTCACCCGGACGGCCGGTCGATCAGCCCGGATTGACCGATTCGACCCGTGTCCCCATCCTGGCTACGAGCCAAGGAGGGCACGTGGAGCGGCAGGCCAACCGTGACGACGCACCCGGCGCCCCCCGGACGGCACCCGAACCCGACGCCGCGAGCACGCCGGCGGCGGGTGGCGAGCCCGTGAGCCGCTGGGCAGCGCTGGCCGGTTACGCCGCGGTCGCCGCCTGTACCCAGATGCTCTGGCTTACCTATGCGCCCATCACGACGGACGCGGCGAAGCACTATCACGTGTCCGAGGGCGCGATCGGAACGCTGGCTAACGTCTTCCCGCTGTTGTACGTCGTTCTCGGGATTCCAGCAGGCAAGCTGCTGGACCGGTCGTTCCGCACCTGGCTCGCCGTCGGCGCGGTGCTCACCGCAGCGGGCGGCCTCGCGCGGCTCGCGGGCGGCGGGTTCGGCGCGGCCATCGCCGGGCAGCTGCTGGTGGCCGTCGCACAGCCACTGGTCCTGGGCGCGGTGACGACGCTCGCCGGCGGCTACCTGGCGCACCGGCACCGGGCGACCGGCATCGCCCTCGGGTCGGCATCGCTGTTCGTCGGCATGATCTGCGCCTTCGTGCTCGGCGCGGCCGTCGGCGCGGACCGGATGACCACCCTGCTCACCGTCCAGGCGGTGCTCGCCGTCGCCGCGGCGCTGGCGGTGCTGGCCGTGCTCCGCCACCCCGGACCCTTCACCGACGAGGCCGAGTCGACCGTGGCCGGTGGCACGGCGCCTGGCAGCGCACGACCGGGCGCCGTGCGCCGGCTGTGGGGGGACGGCCGGGTCCGCCGGCTGGTCATCCTGGTCACGCTGGGTTTCGGGGTGTTCATCGCGCTGACGACCTGGTTGCAGGCGCTCCTCGAACCCGCCGGGGTGTCCGCGGACGCCGCCGGCGCGCTGCTGCTCGGGATGGTCGTCGCCGGCACGGTCGGCTCAGCGGTGCTGCCGTCCTGGGCGGCCCGCCGCTCGCGGCGGACCGCCGTCGTACGGCTCTCGGTCGCGGTGACGGTCGTGGGCTGCGTGGCGCTCGCGGCCGCGCCGGGCGTCCTGACAGCCGCCGTCGCGGTCAGCGCGATAGGCCTGCTGCTGCTCGCCGACCTGCCGGTCCTCCTCGAGGTCGCCGAGACCCGGCAGGGCGGCGACACGGCTACGCTCGCCGCCCTCGTCTGGCTCGCCGGCAACGCGGGCGGCGTCGTCGCCTCGCTGGCCGTCCAGGGCCTGCTCGACCATCCGGCGATCGCGTTCACCCTGCTGGCGGTCGTGATCACGGCCGGCCTGCCCCTGCTGCGCGAGCCCTGGCTCGACGCGCCGATGACGGCCGGCGTCCTCGATGACGTTCCCGGCGTCGGCGTCGGCGCCGACGCCGACGCCGACGTCAGCCGTGCCTGAGCTCGCCCCACCGCTCCTCCCGAAGGCCCGCCGAGTGACGGTCGACCGCCCGGTCAGCCCTGTCGGGGCTGGCTCATCCTCCGGCTCCGGCGCTGTGCTCGGCCTTCTGGGCCTGGACGACCTTGTGCAGGGCGTGGCCGGCCGGGGCGATGGAGGCGGTGAGCTCGCCGATACGGGCCTTGTGCGCGCGCCGCTCCCGCCAGGTGGCGAGGACGCGAATCTCGGCCAGGGCGCCGAGCGCGGCGAGCTGGCGGTCACGGCCGTCGAGGCGGTCCACCGAGGTCGGGCCGCGAAGCGCGCGGCGCACATCGTTGATCAACGCCCGCACCGTTCGCGGGTCGCGAACGGTCACGACCGTGCGCGGGAAGATCCCGAGAACTCGTGTCCGATCCACTCGGATCCAGCGGCCGGCCTCCAGGTAGTCGCGGGCACACCGGGTCGTACGCCGGTTGTCCTTGCCGATCCAGTGCTTCCAGGAGCGCTGGCGCCCGGAAGCCCCGACCTGCTCCAGTACCCGCGCCAGGATCGGGTCGTCGAGCGTCAGCCCGCGGGCGGCACCGGGCGGGCCGATCCGGCCGGTGGCACGGGCTCCCGAGACCGGGGCCACCTTGCCGGCCTCGTCGAGGATCCGGCCGCGCCGCCGCAGTTCCAGCAGGGCCGCGGCGCGCAGCGCCGGTCCGAGGTAGCCGCTGGCGACGCAGCCGTCCATCCGTTCTTTCTCGGGGTTGTAGGTCAGCAGGTAAAGCTGGGCTGGCAGCGAGTCGGGCAGCTCCACGGCATGCTCCTCGGGTCCATGCGGTGCTGGGAGTCATGAGTCGTCGTCATCGGCTGGGTGGTCGTGGGAAGCCTCGAGCTCGGCCTCGTCGGCGACACCGGCGGTGAGCTCCGCCTCGTCGGCGACGCCGACGGTGAGCTTGTCCTCACCGGCCGGTGAGGATGTCCCGGTGGCCGACTTGGGCGGCCGACCGCGGCGCGGTATCCGGCCGACGGTGCCTGGCAGGCGGCCGGCGGACGACAGCGCCCCCCGCAGCAGGAACTCGATCTGGGCGTTCGTGCTGCGCAGTTCGTCGCCGGCCCACCGCGCCAGCGCGTCGTGGACGGCCGGGTCGAGCCGTAGCAGGATCTTCTTCCGCTCCGTCACGGGCCGCGGATCAGTGGTAGAGCGATCCGGCGTTCACCACCGGTTGGGTCGACTGCTCACTGCACAGCACCACGAGCAGGTTGCTAACCATGGTCGCCTTACGCTCCTCATCCAGTTCGACGACGTCCTGGCTCTCCAGCCGGGCCAGCGCCGTCTCCACCATGCCGACCGCGCCCTCGACGATCCGGGACCTGGCGGCGACGACCGCGTTCGCCTGCTGACGGCGCAACATCGCCTGGGCGATCTCGGGTGCGTAGGCAAGCCGGGTGATCCGCGACTCGATGACATGGACACCGGCTGACGCCACCCGAGCCCCGATCTCGACCGACAGCTTGCCGGTGACCTCGTCGGCGTTCTCGCGCAGCGACATCTGCCCTGTGTCGTGCGCGTCGTACGGGTATCGGGTAGCGATGTGCCGAACGGCGGTCTCTGTCTGGATGGCGACGAACTCGACGAAGTCGTCGACCTCGAACAGAGCCTGGGCGGTGTCGGCGACCTGCCACACCACCACGGCCGAGATCTCGATCGGATTGCCGTCGGCGTCGTTGACCTTGGCGACGCCGGTCTCGTGGTTGCGGATCCGTGTCGAGACCTTGCGCCGGTTGGTGAACGGGTTCACCCAGCGCAGGCCGGTGACCCGGATCGTCCCGACATAGCGGCCGAACAGCGTCACGACCCGCGCCTGCCCCGGAGCGACGGCGGTCAGCCCACCGAGGAACACGAAGCTGGCGATCAGGGCGAGGATGCCGACGACGAGTGCGGCCGCGCCGCCGCCACCTGTGCCGTTGTCGAACAGCAGGCCCGCGAGCACGATCAGCGCCACCCCGATCACGAAGATCAGGAGCGCGCCCAGGAAGCCGACCGCGCCCGAGAGGCCTGTCATCGCCCGTTCCCGCACCCGCGGCTGGGGCATGTCGACCACGTCATCAGGCTCGAGGGTGTCCCGGTGTGCGTCCGGGCCTTCTGGGCCCATCGGCGCCTGGGGCGGGTTACCCGTGGTCATGGCGGTCTCTCCTCCGATCCGACGAGCGAGCCACCCCGATGGCGGCACCCGCTCGGCGTCTATCAAAGTGATAGCACTTTTTCGTGGAACCCGTAAACCCGTGTCGCGCGACTCGCGTCGTCGCGCACCGGACAGCCACTCGGCCGCGAGGTACGCCGCGATCTCCGCGGCCGGGTACCGGGAGCGCGAGCCCGCGGACGCGGCACGCGCCTGGCCCACGAACACTTGTGTCCAGGCGGTAAATACCAAGCGATGATCTCCCGGATAGACGGTTCGGTCCGTACCGTCGTCGCAGGCACGCCACGGCGGGCTGGCACGGCTCCGCCGGCTCGCCGGTCCGGCCCGCGCGGCGTCAACGCGACGGCGAGCCGACCCACGCGGCGTGAGGACTGGTGATGCGAGAACTGCGCGACCTGCCCAAGGGGCATCTGCATCTGCACTTCGAGCTCGGCATGCGTCCGTCGACACTTGCCGAGCTCGCCGCGCGCAATGGCATGCCAACACCCCGGACCACCGGTTTCACGGAGTTCGGCGGCTTTGGCGAGGTAGTCGGGGGCATCCTGCCGATTTTTCGGGAGGTGGCCGACTTCGAGCGGCTCGTCGACGAGATGGTCGAGGATGCCGCTAGCGAGGGCATCGTCTACCTGGAGCCGAGCTTCTACCCGTACCCGTATCTGCAGATCTTCGCCTCCGCCGAGGCGGCCTGGGAGACCGTGCTCACCCGCGGCGAGGAAGCCGGCGCCCGCCACGGCGTGACGGTGCGCTGGATGGCGGCCGTCGACCGGGTCCTGGACACCCCCGAGCACGGGGTGGAGGTCGCCAAGACGGCCGTTCGCTTCCGGGACGCCGGCATCGTCGCGCTCGGACTGCACAACGACGAGAACGGCTACCCGCCGGAGCCGTACGTCGACGCGTTCCGCTACGCGAAGGACGCCGGGCTGCTGTCCACCCCACACGCCGGCGAGCTCGACGGGCCGGCGTCCGTGCGCAGCGCCATCGACATCCTGGACGCCGACCGGGTCCAGCACGGCATCCGTGCGATCGAGGACCCGGCGCTGGTCGAGGTCCTCGCGCAGCGGGGAACGACGCTCGACGTCTGCCCTACCTCGAATGTGCAGCTGTCCGTGGTGCCGTCGCTGGCCGAGCACCCGCTCCCCGCGTTGCTCGCCGCCGGCGTGCGCTGCTCGATCAACGCCGACGACCCGCTCATCTTCGGGCCGAGCTGCCTACAGGAGTACGAGCTGTGTCGCGAGGCGTTCGCCCTGACCGACGAGCAGCTCGCCACCTGTGCCCGCAGCTCGATCACCGGCGGCGCCGCCCCCGCCGACGTCCAGGCGCGCGCCCTCGCCGGCATCGATGCCTGGCTGTGTTGATGGTTCGCTCCGTGCGGGCGGCGCGCTCCGGCCCCGTCCTTGCTTCGCGGCGGACGGGACCTCCGCGCGCCGTCCTCCTCCGCTCACGGGCGCTCCGGCGACCTCCGCTGCGGCCCAACCACGTTCGCTTCGCTCCGTGGCCGGGCCTCCGCGGAGGCGCGCCTCCGCGCCGCACGGTCACCTAACGCCGAACGTCACGCACCCGGAGCAGGCTCGTCCGTAAGGCCACTTCGCTGCGCTCGTGAGGTGGCTGAACAGGCGCGAAGACCGCCACGAGCGAAGCGAAGTGCCCATACGAGCGCTGTGATTTCGGGTGGTGACGGCACAGCGGCACGCCACCGAGCTGGCACGAAGGCGCGCCTCCGCGGAGGCCCGGCCCACGAGCGAAGCGAAGTGCCCATACGAGCGCTGTGATTTCGGTTAGTGACGTCACAGCGGCGGGTGACCGTGCGGCGCGGAGGCGCGCCTCCGCGGAGGCCCGGCCACGAGCGCAGCGAAGTGGTTGGGCCGCAGCGGAGGTCGCCGCAGCGCACGTGAGCGGAGGAGGACACGGCGCGGAGGTCCCGTGGGAGCGAAGCGAGTACGGGGCCGGAGCGCCGTGCCCGCACGGAGCGAACCAGAATTACAGCATGACTGGTCGGCTGAAGGTCGTGATCGCGCCGGACTCGTTCAAGGGGTCGCTCGCGGCCAACCGGGTGGCGGCGGCGCTGGCGGACGGCTGGCTGTCGGTGCGGCCCGATGACGAGGTCGTCAGACTGCCCATCGCCGACGGCGGGGAGGGCACCCTCGACGTGTTCGCCGCAGCCGTGCCCGGCGCGTGCCGCCGGGCCGTCAAGGTCACCGGCCCCGATGGCGCCCAGGACACCCGCCTGGTCGACGCCGAGTGGCTCGCGCTGCCGAACGGGACGGCCGTCGTCGAGCTCGCCAGCGGCAGCGGCCTGCCACTTCTCGGCGCCCGGCGGGACCCGCTCGGCGCGCACACCGTCGGCCTCGGCCAGTTGCTCGCCGTGGCGCTCGACGATCCGGCGACCCGCCAGATCATCGTCACGCTCGGGGGCTCCGCGTCGACCGACGGCGGCACCGGGGCCCTGACGGCCCTCGGCGCCCGCTTTCTCGACGACGCGGGCGTTCCCCTGCGGCCGGGTGGCGGGTCGCTCGCTCGGCTCGCGTCCGTGGACTCGCGCGGGCTGCGCCCCGCACCGCCCGGCGGCGTGCTCTGCCTGACCGACGTCGACGCGCCCCTGTGCGGCCCTCGTGGGGCCGCGGCCGTCTTCGGCCCGCAGAAGGGGGCGAGCCCCGACGACGTACCCCTGCTCGACGACGGCCTGCGCCGGCTGGCCGCGCTGCTCGGCGGCGAGCCTGACGCGCCGGGCGCCGGTGCCGCCGGCGGCACCGGCTACGGTCTGGCCGCCGCATGGGGCGCCCGGCTCGTCCCCGGCGCCGCGACGGTGGCCGAGCACGCCGGGCTGCCCGCCGTGCTGACGGACGCCGACCTCGTCATCACCGGCGAGGGTCGCTTCGACGCGACCTCGCTGTCGGGCAAGGTCGTCGGCGGGGTTCTGCGCCTCGCCGCCGCCCGCGGCGGCGAGGCCGGCCCGGTGCCGGTCCTGCTCGTCGCCGGCCAGTTGGGCGCGCCGTCACCGCCAGGCGTCGACGCCGCCGTCGCGATCGCCACGCTGGCCCGCGGTGTTCCCGCCGCGGTCGCCGAACCCGAGCGATGGCTCGCCGCCGCGGCGGCCCAGCTGGCCGCCGCCAGGTGAGCCGCCGCGGCTCGGCGCCGCCCGGCGGTTTGGGATTGGTCGGGCTTCTGGCGAGAATCGAAACATGGTCGACGATCGGGACCCACTGACGGAGCTGCGCCGCGTCTGCCTCGCGCTGCCCGAAGTGACGGAACGGCCGAGCCACAGCTCGCCGACCTGGTTCATCCGGGACAAGAAGACGTTCGTCAGCTTCGTCGGCGAGCACCACGGCAAGCGCCTGGCCTTCTGGTGCGCCGCCCCGCCCGGCACCGCCGCCGAGCTGATCGGCGAGGATCCGGGCCGGTTCTTCCGCCCGCCCTACGTCGGCCACCGCGGCTGGCTTGGCGTGTACGTCGACACCCCGGTCGACTGGGCCGAGATGACCGAGATCATCCTCGACGCCTACCGGGCCGTGGCCCCCAGGCGTCTGCTCGCCGAGCTGCCGGAACGACTGCCTGACCCGCCCACCGCGTGGGCACCACCCGACGCGACGTGATCGAGACCGAACGGCTACTGCTGCGCCCGCTGCGGGTCGACGACGTGGACGCCTACGTCGGCCTCCACGCCCATGACGAGGTGAGCCGTTTCCTCGGTTCCTACTCCCGCTCGGAGGCGCTGGACCGGCTGACGGCGGTCGAGCAGGGGTGGGCCGAGCGGGGCCACGGACGCTGCGCGGTCGAGCTCAGGACGACCGGGGACTTCATCGGTGTGTCCGGCCTGCGGTACTGGGAGTCCTTCGACGAGGTGGAGATCGCCTGGACCCTGCGGCCCGACCGCTGGGGCCACGGCTACGCGACCGAGGCGGCCGGCGCCTGGCTCGACTGGGGCTTCCGCAACCTGACTGATCGTTACTTCACGGCGATGATCAGGCCGGCGAACACCCGGTCGATCCGCGTCGCCGAACGCCTCGGCTTCCGGCCCCTTCGCGAGGACACGCTGTTCGACCGCCCCACAACCGTCTACTTCCTGCCCCGGCCAGAGGACCGGAACAGCGGGGTGCCGTGATCGTCGCGCGGCCCGGTCTTCCGGTCCCCGGTCTTCCCCCGGTCGTCCGCTCCCCGACACCGTCTGTCGACCGCGGCGTTGCGGCCAGCGAGCCTGGCGAGGATCAGAGGTGGTCGCGCGCGGGGCGGGCGGCGGGGCCGGGCTGGGTGGTGGCGCAACGGGGGCAGACCACCGTGGCGGCGGCCGCCGGGGCGGAGAAGCGGTGGGCGCAGGCGCCGAGCCAGCGGTGCGCGAGCCAGCGGTCGGGGACGAACCGGCTCACCGGCCAGGGGCGTGGGCCACGGGCGGCGCAGGTCAGCTCGGTGCCGAGCGGCGGCTCGTCGTCGACGACGCGTGGGTGGACCGAGGCGCAGATGCCGCAGACCACCTCGGGCGGCGACGCGACGAACGTGGGGTCCCGGAAGGTCGCGGAGAAGATCTGGACCTCGGCGTGATGCGGCGTAGGACCCCCGCACGTGTCGCACTGGATGTACCGGATCGGCGTCGACTCGTCGCCACGGGTGTCCCGCACGAGGGCGACCAACGCGGACAGCATGCCGCGGCCGGCCGGGTCGACGCGGGCCGGGTCCTGGTCGTCACTGTGTCTGGGCCCCACACCTCCATGGTCGCCGACACGAGGCCGTCCGGTCGCACCGCCCGGCAGAACGCGTGGCGGACTCCTCCGGTCCCGGTGCCGGTCGGGCGGGGAAACCTCGCCGCGCGGCCATCGGGACCGCCGCGAGCCCAACCGGTCGCCGGGGCGGCGGCAACACCCCCGGTCGCGCGAGAGGAACGCGGACCCGCGGCGAGCAGGACATGTGACGCTGTTGCTCACCGCGCCGGCCCGCCGCCGGCCCCCGCCCCGCCGTCGACCCCCGCCATCCACCGTCAGCCGGTGGGGGCCTGGCGGCAGACGGCTATCAGTCCGCTCGCGAGGAAGGGCGCGAACAGCCTGGCGGCACGTTCGGCCGCCAGTGCGGTGCGCGCGCGGCCGGGCATCTCTCGCTCGGAATCCTCATAGGGGTGGAAGGCGACGACCTGCCATGAATGCCTTTCCAGAACGCTGACGAGCGTGTACCACGAATAACGGGAGACGTGTCCTGGATGCGCCAGCTCGCGGCCGGTCAGTGTGGCGGCGAGATTCATCAGCCGGAATGCGTTCGACGTGGTGACGACCATCGTCCCGTCAGGTGTGGTCAGAGCACGCAGGCCGTCGAGGAAGGCCCCGACGCTGTCGACGTACTCGATCACCTCGCTGACGACGACGAGCTCGGACGGGCGGATCGCCGCCCTGGCGACATCGGCCGGGTCACCGCAGTCGATCGCATGTGCCTCGTAACCCGCGGCCCTCGCCTCAGCGACGCCCTCCACGTCGATGTCGACACCAACCAGGTCGCGCGCGACGCCGGCCAGCCGGGCGTGCAGCCAACGGCCGTCGCGGCGTGCGACGTCGCGCATGGTCGCGTCGGCGAACCCGACATGGGTCACCGCCCGCCCGGCGGCCGCGCCGAGCAGGAACTCGTCGCGGTCCACCACGCGCACCCGCGGCAGTCGGTGTGTGGTGACGAGCGCCTGGTCACCCGCCCGCCCGGTCCTCGGCTGCGTGGGTACCCACGCAGCCGCCGTCCGGGCATTCCGTGACCCCGGTGTCACCAGCGCGTCCGCCATCTTTGGACTTCTTCCGGGAATTGTCGTCGCTTCGTCCATCACGACTCCCTCCGTACACCGCCCCCGCAACCCTAGGATTTACCAGGAAACCAGCGGAGGGCGTCGCCAGGAAGAAGTCGCGCGTTTCGCCGGCCCGCCGCCGCACTCCCGGCAACTCCGGCAAGGCCGGTAACGCCGGTAACGCCGGCGAACGGACCTCCAGTGCCGCGCCCGGCCCGCCAGCCGGTCAAGGACCTGGCCGGCTGCGCCATCACTCACGCAATGGCGCGAGGTCGCGCGGACGCGGCCCGGCGGCGGGCGTCAGGCGCTCAGGGGGCCGATCAGAAGTTGGCGGACGTCGGTGGAGACGCACGCTGTGACGCCACCGGCCAGTCCGACCGATACGGTGCCCGCTCCGCCGGGAGGTGTCACCTCCAGGGCGGACGCCTCCCTGGTCACGTCCGAGCTGAGGCAGCCCTCCTGGATGCCCGGCTGGGTGATGCGCAGTACAGCCGTCGCCGTGCCGCCCGGCGCCAGCAGGACCGGCCCTGGCATGGGCCCGGAGTCGTCATGGTCCGCCGGCGCACCGAACTCGGCCCCGCCGGCGTCGGCGAACCGGACGCCGGGGAAGCCGCTCAGCTTGCAGGCGGCCGGGCTCGCGTTGGTGAGCACCAGCTTTCCGTATACCTGTCCGGCCGCGCCCTCGATGTCGTCGAACTTGCCGGTGAGGGCGCCTGCCGCGCAGACGGCCGCGGCCGCTACCTCCTCGGGCGCGGCACTGGATCCGGCCACGGCCGCCGGCACGCCGGGACCGCCCCGGCCGGACGCCGAGGGGGCGACGGATTGCGCCGGCCCTCGCGAGCCCGCTCCCGACGAGCCCGCGGCCACGGTCGCGGAGCTGCCGCCGGCCATCGTCGAGCCGCACCCGGACCCGACCGCGACCAGCCCGAGTGCGACCGCGGCTACCGCGGTGGCCTTCGCCCTTCCGGCGCGGGGCGCCCCGGCATGCCGCCGGCATGCCGGCGCCCTGACCCGATCCGTCCGCATCGCGGGCTCCTTGGTCTGGCAGGCGGCAGCCTTGTGACCTGCTGCTGACGCACCGCATTCAAATACTGACGGAAATGACCGTAGCCAGCGAGCAGCGGCCAGGGAAGCTCTACACACCGTAGGGCGCGTGTCGCACCTAGTTCCACGTTCCCGCGGTTACGTTCGCGGCCCCGACCGAGACAGCGGAACGCCGCGTCAGCGGCGCCAGCGAGCCCGCCATGACGGCGCCGCGGCGGGCAGCAGTACGGCCGCCGTGATGTTGTCGCCGGCGCCGGCGGCCCCGGCCCGACCGACGAGGGCTCGGCCGACCGCGGGAGCGTCGGGAGCGGACCGCCCGTCGCCGCGCAGAACGGCCCCCACCACTTCCGGGAAGGCACGGCCCAGGTAGTCGGGCACGCCGTCGGAGACGATCAGAACGGCGTCTCCCGGCCGCCGGTGGCGGCGCTGGACGGACCGGTCCTCATCCTCGCTCCCGCGGGTACCCGGGCCGAGGAACTCGGACGGCGTGCTGATTACCCGCGGGCGGCCTCGACGCACCAGCGCCGTCAGCGTGTCACCGTAGCCGATCGAGAAGATCGACTCGTCGACGGCGAGCACGAGGCCCAGCGCGGTGCGCGCAGGCTCCGCGACGTCCGCCACGCCGTCCACGGCGGCCGCGGTGAGCGCGCGCACGAGTCGGGCGCCGCCGCCGCGACCGGCGGCCCCTTCCGCTGGAGTGGCGAGCAGGTCGGCCGCCGCGGCGGCCAGCCCGCGCAGGGCCGCGGTCGAGGCGGCCGAGCCGCCGTGGCCGTCCGCCACCGCGAGCAGCAGCCCGCCGGGGCCGGCCGCCAGCAGGACGCCGTCCTCGTTGGGCTCGACGGACGGCACCGCCTTCGGCATCCAGCCGGCCGACAGCGCCGCGCCGAGTGCCGCCGGGTCGCCCCGAGGGCCATCGATGCCGTCGACGCACGCCGAAATGCCGGCGATGACCGTCTCGCGCCGGGTCGGATAGTCCGGGCCCAGCAGCAGCACCGAACGGACCGTCGACGCCGCGCGCGGGGGACGGGCCGCCACGTCGGTCACGTGCTCAGGGTCGGCACGGCAGCGCTCGCGCCGACGGCCGGCCCACCGACTGGCACCCGCTCCGGCGCGGCCGACAGACCCGCGGCGGCGCGCAGATGCCGCTCGACCCGGTCGAGCAAGGCGGCCCGCTGGTAATGGGTCACGTAGTACCGCCGCGCGGCGGCACCCATCGCCGCCCGCTCGGCTGGCCCTAGCGCCGCCACCTTCGCGATCGCGCCCGCGAGCGCCACCGGGTCCTCGGCCGGTACCGCGATTCCGCCAGCCGCCGAGACCACACGGGCCGTCGCACCGCCGGCCGATGACACCATCGGCCGGCCGCAGGCGAGGAACGACTGCACCCGGCTCGGAACCGTCAGCGCCCACACGGGGTCGCGGCGCAGTGTCGTGACCAGCACGTCCGCGTGTGCCAGCAACTCCGGCGTCCGCTCGAGCGGGGCACGTCCCAGCAGGTGGACCCGGTCACCGAGGCCCCTTCTGCGCACCTCGTCCGCCAGCCACCCAGCCCGCTGGCCGTCGCCGAGGACCACCCAGCGCACCCGCGCGCCATGAGGATCCCCTCGCAGTCGATCGGCCGCCGCGACCAGCGTCTCCAGCGACTGGCCGACGCCGAGGTTGCCGGCGCACATCGCGACGAACCCGTCGGGGATTCCGGCCGCGCGGCGGACCTCCGGGTCGGCCGGAACGGGGCGGTAGTGCTTCTCCGCCCAGTTCGGCAGGTAGTCGAGCCGGTCGGCCGGGATGGCGGCCTCACGAAGCAGCGGCAGGAAGTCCTCGGACCGCCCGAGCACCCGGGCGCAGCGCCGGTAGCCGGCGCGCGCCGTCCAGTCGAGCAGAGTGAGTACCCGTTCGGAGCGGACCGTGCCTGTCGCGTACTGGCTCCACGGCCACAGGTCCTGCACCCACAGCACCACCGGAGTGCCCCGGACCTGCCTCAGCAGCAGCGCTGGCACCAGCGTCACCGGCGAGATCTGGTAGACGAGCACCACGTCGGACGGTGGCAGCCGAGGCGCGCCCAGCACGCTGGCGCTGGCCGCGAAGGACAGGTGGCTCAGCGCGAGACGCCATGGCTCGCCGCCGCCGCGCGAGGCCAGCGGCACCCGCACCACCTCGACGCCCTCGTACCATTCCCTGGCCGAGCGCCGGCGACCCGCGAACGCCTCCCGGTCCGGGTAGCCAGGCTGCCCGGTCAGCACCGTCACCCGGTGGCCTCGCTCGCGCAGACCAACGGCGAGGTCGTTGACCCGGAACCGCTCAGGCCAGAAGTACTGGCTGACGATCGTCACCCGCATCGGTTCGCCCTTCCTCGAGGCGCCATGCGTGTTCCGGCCGCGCGGGCGGCGGGGATGAGCCGTCCCGGGCTCCTTGAGGGCCTGGGTTGGCGCGGCCGAGCCGCGGAAGCCGCGGCGCCGGGTCGATCGTCATCGGCTGGTCTTGACCGAGCTGTCCTCATCGAGCCGCTGGTCGGGAACCCGGTGGCGGCCAGACGGTGCCGTTGCGGATCGGGCCGCCGAACGCCCGTAGCCGTAGCCGTAGCCGTAGCGCCGCCCGGACCCGACCGACTTGTTGAAGACGTAGCCGAGCACCGGCGTGCCGACGAACTCCAGTCGGTGGCGGGCCTCGGTGAGTACCCGCAGCGGCGTCCCGCGCCCGACCACCAGCACCACCGCATCGGCCTGCGAGGCGATCGCGGCCGCTTCGCTGGCCGCCAGCAGCGGCGGCGAGTCGACGATGACGACGTCGGCGTGGCTGCGCAGCCGGCCGACCGCGCGGCGGAACCGGCCGGTCCGGAAGAAGCTGGCCGGGTCGTCGAGCGCCGTCCCGGCGGGCACCACGTCGAGCGCCTCGGCACCGTCGAGGTCGAGGTGGCGCACGGCGGCGCTTACCGACACGTCGCCGCCCAGGTCGGACAGGCCCGGCTCGTGGGAGACTGCGGCGAGCCCGGTCAGCCCCCGCATCCGCTCGTCACCGTCGACGACCGCCACCTTGCGATCGTCGCGCGCCATCGCGATCGCGAGGTTGAGCGCGGTCACCGTCTTGCCATCACCAGAGCGTGGGCTGGTCACCGCGACAACGCTGCCGCCGCCCTCGGCGGCAAGCGCGAACCCGATGCTCTCCACGAGGAAGTTGTAGGCCTCGGCCGCCGGGGACGTGGGTTCGCGCGCGGCGGGCAGCGCCCGCCCGCCGGTGGAGACGGCGAACTCGGGGACGTCACCGAGCAACGGGACGCCGAGAATGGCCGCCGGGTCCTGCTTCTCGTCCGCCTTACGGCGGAACTCATCGCGCCACCACACCGCGGCGGCGGCGAGCAAGAACCCCAGGAAGGCGCCTACGACGACCGCGCGCAGCGGCCTGGGCTGCGCCGGCGCGCTCGGCGGGTTCGCCTGCTCGAACATCTGCACGCCGTCGCCGTACGTCGCGGTGTCCACCGCGATCTCGTCAGCCCGGCTCTGCAGCGTCAGCAGCTGGGTGGCCGCGGCCTGCCTGGCGGCGGACAGGCTCGGGTCGGCCGGGCCCTCGCCCGAGTTCAGCTGCTCGTCCAGGTCGCTGATACGTCCGCGCAGGTCGGCGATCGTCTGGTCGAGCTCGTCGGTGGTGGACTTCGCGTTCGTCTGGGTCAGGTTCCGGATGGTCTGGCGGTAGGCCTGGCAGACGGCATTGGCCACGGCGGCGGCGCCCTCGGCCGTCGGGTCGGTGGCGGTCACGCTGACCTGGTCGAGCTGGTCCGAGGAGGTCGCCTGCACGCGGCCGCGCAGCTGGTCGACGGTGAGCCGGTTGTGAAGGAGCGAACGGGCGGTCGTGAGCACCTCGGTGGAGGTGAGATAGCGCGCCTGGGAACGGACATACCGCGACGGGTCGCCGATAAAGCGGTTGTTGTCGTTGAACACGCTGGAGATGCGCGGGTCGTTGAGAAGCATGGTCGCGCTGCTCGAGTACAGCGTCGACTGGAGCGAGGCGAACAGGAACCCAGTCGAGCCGAACAGGATGGTCACGACAAGTAGCAGGTGCCATCGCCGCGCAAGCAGCGCGAGCAGGCTCCGACCACTGCGGGCAAGATCGCCCCGAGTGTCCGCGGTGGGGTCCGTCTCCACAGGCTCGCTTCTCCTTTCCGTGGTGGCACGTGCGACCGACACCGGCCACCCGCCACCTTGGTCTCTCCAAGAGAGCAATCGACTACCTGGAGTGACAGTACGGTCGTTGTGTCGAAGCCGGGGGAGGCGCGCCGAAGGCCCCGCCGCACGCAATGGATGGCCACATTCCGGGCTCGAATACCAATGCCATGGGGTACGGCTTCGAGCGGCCGATCAATTACCAAATGGCAATATGTGTCGACCAATGTCCAACAAGTGCGCGAACGGCGATCGTCGATATTGACGGTATGCCTGCGCGCGCCAGTCGCCGTGGAGCACGCCGTGGCGTTCGCCGGTCTCCGCGCGCCGGTGATGGTTCAGGACAGGATCCCAGGACGCTCGTACCAGACCGTCCGGCGGACGTTGTCGACGTAGCTCATGATGATGTGCAGAACTCGCCGCGAGACGTCGTCGACGTCGTAGTCCGTGACGATACGCGGGTGCGACCGGTTCGGCGTCGTCATGAGCTCGACCGCGGCCAGCACCCTGTCCGGGTGCAGGACGCTCGACACGAGCACGCCGTGGTCCATACCCTCGGGCCGTTCGTGCGCCGCCCGGATCATGACGGCGGGAAAGCCGAGGAGCGAGGACTCCTCTGTGATCGTCCCGCTGTCCGAAACGACACAACGGGCATCGCGTTGCAGCGCTACGTAGTCGAAGAGGCCGAACGGCTTGCAGAATCGCACCCGTTCGTCGAGCGCGACCGCCGCCCCGTCGCGGCGCAATTCCTCCAGCCGGTCGCGGGTGCGCGGATGCGTGGTCACGATGACCGGAACCTGGTACGTGACGGCGAGCCGGTCGAGCGTCACCAGCAGGGCGCGCAGTAGTTCCGGCTGGTCGACGTTCTCCTCGCGGTGCGCGCTGACCACCATGTACTCGCCGGCGCGCAGCCCCAGCACCGACAGGATATCGCTGCGATCGATACCCGGCCGGTAGTAGGTGAGAACCTCATTCATCGGCGAGCCGGTCACGAACGTCCGTTCCGGCGGCAGGCCCTCGGCGAGCAGGTGCCGGCGGGCGTGCTCGGTCAACGGGAGGTTCACGTCGCTGAGGTGGTCCACGAGCCGCCTGTTGATCTCCTCAGGTACACGGTCGTCGAAACACCGATTACCCGCCTCCATGTGGAAAACGGGAATGTGGCGCCGCTTCGCCGGGATCACGGAAAGACAGGTGTTCGTGTCTCCGTAGAGGAGAAGGGCATCCGGGTTTTCCGCGGCCATCACCGCGTCCGCCCGCGCGATTACCTGCCCGATCGTCTCGGCGGCGGTGGCGCCGACGGCGTCGAGGAAATGGTCTGGCTTGCGGACCTCCAGCTCCTCGAAGAAGAGCTGGTTCAGCTCGTGGTCGTAGTTCTGACCGGAGTGGACGAGGCAGACATCAAGGTGCCGCTCGAGCTCGGCGATCACCCGGCTCAGCTTGATGACCTCCGGCCTCGTGCCCACCGTGATCATGACTTTCAGGCGGTCGAGCGACATCGGCGCCTCTCCCGAATACGTCGGTCCGGTGCGGAAGGTGATCAGGCCGCCAGGCCCGCACGGCTGCGGCGGGCCAGCTCGGCCCACTCGGCGTGCCCGAGTGGCAGCACGAACCGCTGGCCCTCAAGCCAACTGGTTGCCTGCGCCTGGCCGAGCAACAGCAGCTCCGGGCGCCGGCTCGCCGCCGCCACCGGAGGGAAGACCCGGCCCACGGGCTCCAGCGCGCGCAGGACCGCACGGACCACCCCCGGCGGCAGCGACCAGATTCGCCGGCCCGGCGCGAACGACCCGTAGAGCGAGCGGACCGTGTGTCCCTCGGACGGGTGCGACACGATCAGGGGCGGGTCGTCGGCTGTCACGAGCGCCGCGAGCGCCGCCGCGACGTTGCCGATCAGAGCCACCGGAACCGGCTGGTCCCCTCGTCCGCTGACGACCAACGGGAAACGGTCGCACCACCGGGCGAATGCCCGGGTGAGGTCCCGTCCCGCTCCGTGCACCGACGGAGGCCGAAACAGAATGACCGACAGCCGGCTGGTCCCGGCGAGGCCGGTGAGCAGTCGTTCCCCGAGCGCCTTCGCCTCCGCGTACGGGCTGACCGGCGCATACCGCGGCCTGTCATCGAGGACCCGGATCCTGCCCTGGACCGCGGCGGTGCTCACGTGGACGAGCCGAGCGACCCCGGCACGTTCGCAGGCCAGGCCAAGGACGAGGGGCCACAGCGCGTTCGCGCCGAACAGCTCGGGCGTCGCGGGCGCCGCCGCGTCCGGCAGCCCGGCCGCGTTGACGACGACGTCATGCCCGTTCAGCGAGGCGGCCACGTCGTCGACGAGGCTGGCGTCGACAAGTCCAGTCCTGAGCACCCCGTCGAACGTCGTATCGAAACCCGACGCCGTCGATGAGCCTGTCTGCCTGGCCGCAGCGTCTCCGGCGGCCGTCGCCGCGAGGAAGTCCGCCAGTTCGACAACGCGGGTCGGCCTGGCGCGCAGCCGATGGGCAGGCAACGGCGTCACCTCGTCGCCTGAGGCGGCGATCGCCTCGGCTACCGCTCGCCCGACGAACCCGGTGGCGCCGAACACCACGACCTTCGCCATCCAGCCGCTCCTCTGATCGTCTCGGGTTCCCAGCGCGGACACACCCACAACCCTGCTACACAGAGTAGTTGTCAAATTACACTAGGCCACGAAGTCTGAGATCCTCGACAGCCCACGCCGCCGCCGGCACCCTGGCCGGTGGCCTCCGGCCACGACTTCCCGGTCGGTGACGTCAGCCGGCCCACAGACCGCCTGGCCGCGGCCGCGTGCCACGCGACCGACCTGCGACACGCTTCCCAGCGAGCCTCGGATTGACAGCCAGCTGGCCTACGCTCGATCACTGATAGTAAAGATTCGGTGACACATCTGCGTGTCCCGCCTGGAGGTCAAGGTGCGATGAGCCTGCGGACGATTTCCCCACCCAAGGTCGACGGCCGCGAACAGTCCCTTGGCACCGCGGACGGGACGGACCCGCCACTCGTTGACCGCGCGGTCGACGCCCTGGACCCGACAGCCCGGGAGCCGCGGACGACCGCCGTCATCGTGCACTGGGGACCGACCGAGCCGACCGTGGAACTTGCCCGACGGCTCGACGAGATGTCCACGGTGACGGACGTGATCGTCGTCGCCAACGATGGAAGTACCCGCCCGGGCGATCTGCCGGCTGCCGCCAACTGGCTCGTTCCCGAGGCCAACCTCGGGTTCGCCGGCGGCTTCCGGTTCGGCGCTGACGCCCGGCAGGACACCGACGTGTACCTGCTGCTCAACAATGACGTGCTGCTGCCCGAGCGGACGGTCCTGGCGTGCCTCGATCTCGTTTCCCGCGAAGGCGTCGGCATCGTCGGCCCCACCCTGCTCAACGCGGACGGGATTCACCCCGGAGCGGACCGCCTGACTCCGCTGTTCACGGTGCCGCGCCGCCGTCGCCGAGGGCGCCCCGAGCCGGCGGACGTCGTGTTCGTGCCCGGCGCGATCCTCTTCGTGCGAGCCGAGTGCCACCGCCAGGTACCGATGGACACCCGTTACTTCCTCTACTACGAGGAGACCGACCTGGCGCACCGCGCCGCCGCCGCCGGCTGGCGGGTCATGGTCAGCCCCTACCAGGCCTGGCACACCGGCGGTGGGACCGTCCCCAGCAACGCATACGCGTACTACACGGTGCGCAACCGCCTCTGGTTCGCACGGATCCACGGCCACCCCTGGCGGGCCCGCGCCGTCGCGCTCTGGCTGGCATTCCTCGCGCTTCCCCGCTACGCGGTCTCCGACCTGGTACATGGACGCGGGCTTTCCCGCTGCCGTTCGTATGGGCACGGCCTGGTGGACGGCGTCGGACCGCTGCCGCCGGCCGACTCCCCGCTGCCGGACGAGCCACGACCGACGCGCTGGGGACGCGCCGCGGCCCCGACAGGACGGCGGACGACGTCGGGACCACCGGCCTGATGGCCGCCTACGCGCATGCCGTGCGGCGTTGCCTGCGTGGCACGGCGCGGGTCGCCTCGTGGACGAGGATCATCCTGCTGCGGATGACACAGCCGGGGGTCCGGATAGGGTTCGATTCCTTCCTCGGGCCACGCTGCGTGATTCTCTGCGCCCCACGCGGGACGATGATCATCCGGGGAGCCGTCCTCGCCCGCGACGTCCATCTCGAGGTCGAGGACGGAGCACTCCTGGACCTCGGCGCGGACTTCGTCGGTCCCCACTCCGTGGTGGTCGCCCGCCGGCAGGTGGTGATAGGCGCCGGCAGTCTGCTGGCGGAGATGAGTGTGGTCCGCGACCAGGACCACGTGGTCGCACCCGGAGTCCCAGCCTCCGCGATGCGGTTCGCGGCGTCACCGGTGAGGGTCGGCCGCGACGTGTGGCTGGGGGCCAAGGCCACCGTCCTGCGCGGCGTCACCGTCGGCGACGGCGCCATCGTCGGAGCAGGTGCGGTGGTGACCTCCGACGTGGCCGCCGGCGCCCGGGTCGGCGGCGTGCCGGCGGCCCCGTTGCGGTCCTCTCGTGCCGGCCAGGTCGCTGGCGGTGGTGAAATCGACGTCCCGGCCAGGGCTACCCGGACCGGCGTCCCCACGCCACGCCCCACACCACAGACGCGCTAGTCCGGGGCGGTACGGAACTCGGCTCTGCCCTCGCCATCACAGGTCAGTCACTTTAAGTGTTGCAAGTGATACAAGAAGTGACGTGGATAAGCCCGCGGAGTACCTCGCCCGGCCGCTCGCCACGAGTGCGGCGCTGCCGGTCGCGACACCGGTGCCCGGCCCCCGGCGAGATCTGGCCGGGTCAGAGGTGGTGCTCACCGGGGGCAGGGGGTTCCTCGGCGGCCACGTCCGGGCGGCGCTCGCCGGCCGGGGCGTGGTGCTGCTCGGCCGGCGCCGACCGGAGGTGCTCGCCGCGTACGAGCGCTGGGCCTCGGTGGATCTCGCCGCCGGGGCGCTGGTCACCCACCATCTCAAGGCCCTCGACGCACCGGCGGGCACGGCACTCTGCCACCTGGCGCACAACTTTGGTGACCCCGAGCAGGCGGTGACGATGTCGCTCAACCTGCTGTCCGCGGTCAATGCCTGCCCGCAGATCACACGGATGGTGCTGATCAGCACGGTCTCGGTGTATGGACCGCGCCACCGTGGCCTGGTCGAGGAGACCACGGCCTGCCGGCCTCGCTCGGCCTATGCCCGAGCCAAGCTCGCCGCGGAGCAACCGTGGCTGACAGAGTTGCGCGCCGACTGCGAGCTGGTGGTGCTACGGATGGGCTCGGTGATCTCCGCCCAGCGGCCGACCTCATACCAGCCGATCTTTGATGCGCTGCGCAGACCGGTCCGGGCGGCCGCGCTCGGCTCGCTCCGGCGGGGCACCCCCGTGTCCTACGTGACGGCGGGCAATGCCGCCGCCGCCGTCCGGTTCGCGCTCGACACCCCGCTGGTCGCGCGCCGGGCGGTGTTCAACGTCGTCGACGATCTGGGCCGCGCGGGTGCGGCGCTGGCGCGGGCGAACGTCGACTACGCGGCCATGCAGGACGCCGTCCGGCGGCTCGCCGGCCTGCCCGCGCTGTGGCGGTTGCCATTGCCTACGGCGGCGGTCGACGGCGCTGCCCTGGTGATCGGCCGCCCTCGGCCGGGGCAGTGGTACAGCTCCGCGGCGCTGCGGGCTGCCGGGTTCGCCGCTCCGCGCGCGCTGGCCGACGAGATCGCCCAGATCGTCGACGGCCAGTTCCCGGACCGAGCCCGCGCCGGGGGCATCGGCGCGGGCGGTGAGGCCGACATCGCCTCTGGGGGTGGCGCGCCGTGCGGGTGCTGACAGTGGTGATGATGGCCGACGCCCGCCGTGGCGGCGGCCTGGCCGAGCGGGCCTACCAGCTGACCCGCGCCTACGCGCGGGCCGGGGAGCCGGACCTGCGCGCCGAGTTGCTCACCCTCGATCTCGACCTGACCGACACCCGGATCGGGTCGCTGGCTCCCGCCGCGCTGACCACGGTGCCCTGCCCGAACCGCCGTTTCTACGTGCCGGCGCGGCCGGATCGGGTGGCCGAACGGGTCGCCGCCGCCGACGTCGTGCATCTGTTCGGGCACTGGACGGCACTGGGCGCCCTCGGTTACCGCGCCGCCCGCCGCCACGACGTCCCGTGGGTGGTCTCGCCATGCGGCTCACTGCCGGTCGCTGGCCGCAGCCGCGTCGCGAAGCGCGCCTACAACGCGGCCGTCGGTACTCGGATGGTGCGCGACGCGGCGGCGGCGATCGCCGTCACCGCCGACGAGACGGCGGACTTCGCGCGGTACGGCCGCGATTCGGCCGCCGTGCGGGTGATCCCCAACGGGGTGTCCGCCGCCGACCACGAGCGGGACGCGGGCGGGGCGTTTCTGCGCCGGCACGACCTCGCCGGCCGCCGCTACCTGCTCTTCCTCGGTCGGCTCAACCGGATCAAAGGCGTCGACCTGCTGGTCGAGGCGTTCGCGGCGTCCGACGCGGCCGCCGACGGCTGGCTGCTGGTGCTCGCCGGGCCGGACGAGGGGCTCGCCGCGGAGCTACACGCCAGGGCCTCGGCGCTCGGGGTGGCCGACGCGGTCCGGTTCGTCGGCGTCGTCGCCGGCGCCGAGCGCACGGAGGCGCTGCGAGCGGCGTCGCTGCTGGTCGTGCCGTCGCGGCGGGAGGCGATGTCGATCGTCGCCCTGGAGGCCGGGGTGAACGGCACACCGGTGCTCATCACTGATACCTGCGGTTTCGACGAGGTGGCGCGGTGCGGGGGCGGGCTGGTGGTGGAGGCGACGGCGCCCGGCCTGGCCGCCGGGCTGCGCCAGCTGCTCGCCCGGCCCGACGCACTGGCCCAGCGCGGCGCGCGGCTGCGCGCGCTGGTGCTCGCCGAGCTCACCTGGGAGCGTGCCGCCGCTCGCCACCTCGAGGTGTTCGCCGACGTCGCGCCGGCCGCCAGGGCCGCGACCGAGCTTGTGGGAAGGGGACTACGCCGGTGCGGGTGACCATCGTCAGTCAGTACTTCTGGCCTGAGCAGTTCCGGGTCAACGACCTGGCCGTCGGGCTGCGGGAACGCGGCCACCAGGTGACCGTCCTGACCGGGCAGCCGAGCTATCCGCGTCGCGAGGTGTTTCCCCGCGGTCGGCGGCCCAGCTGGGAGTGGTACGAGGGCGTCCAGGTAGTGCGGGTGCCGCTGGCCTCCCGCGGAGATGGCGAGCGATGGCGGCTCGCACTGAACTACCTGACGTTCGCCGCGAGCGCCAGCGTGTTCGGCGTACCGCGGCTGCCGCCGTCCGACGTCGTGCTCGTCTTCCAGATATCGCCGGTGACGATGGTGGTGCCGGCGTTGTTGCTGCGCCGGATCCGCGGGACCCCGGTGGTGCTGTGGGTGCAGGATCTGTGGCCGCACACCCTTCGCGCGACCGGTGTGGTGCGCTCCGAGCGGGTGCTCGACCTGCTCGAGAAGGCGGTCGGCGCGGCTTACCAGCGCTGCGCCCGGGTGCTCGGCCAGTCCGAGGACTTCCTGCCGCTGCTGCGCGCGGCCGGCGTGCCGGCCGACCGGCTTGACTACCTGCCGAACTGGGCCGAGGACCGCTACCGCCCGCTGCCTCCCGACCCCCAGGTCCGCCGGGAGGCCGGGATGCCGGCGGGGTTCGTCGCGATGATCGCCGGCAATCTCGGCGTGGCGCAGGCCCTCGAGACGCTGGTCGATGCGGCCGAGCGGCTGCGTGACCTGCCCGCGGGCGCCGACGTGCACTGGGTGGTCCTCGGCGACGGCCAGCGCGGCGAGTGGCTGGCGGACGAGGTGCGCCGAAGGGGCCTCGGTGACCGGGTCCACCTGCTGGGGCGCGCGCCGCTCGAGCGGATGCCCGCGTTGCTCGCGCACGCGGACGTGGTGGTCACGACGCTGCGCCGGGACCCGGTGTGGGCGCTGACGATCCCGAGCCGGGTGCAGTCGTTCCTGGCCTGCGGCCGGCCGGTGGTGGCGGCGGCGGACGGGACGACCGCCCGGGTCGTGGCGGCCGCCGGCGGGCTCGCGGTCCCAGCACAGGACGCGGCGGCACTCGCCGACGCGATCGCGTCCGTGCGCGCGCTCGCGCCGGCCGAGCGCGCGGCGATGGGGAACGCCGCCCGCGAGTACTACGTGACGCATTACGAGCGGACCGCTCTGCTTGACCGGGTCGAGCGGCACCTGCGCGCCGCCGCGGCCCGCGCGCCTGGACCCGAGGGGATCCCGGCCGCACGGCCCGCGGAGATGGCCGACCAGCCACGACCACCACATCCGGATCGGCCAGCGGCGACCGCCGCACCCGGGAGGGCCAGATGAGAGTCCTCGTTCTAGGCGGTGACGGGATGCTTGGCCACGAGCTCGCCGGCACACTCGCCGACCACCATGACGTCGCTGTGACGGTGCGGGGCGCCGGCCGGCTGCCGGCGGCGCCGGGCGCGCTGCCGGGCGACCGGATCGTCACCGGCATCGACGCTCGCTGCCACGATGACGTGGCCGACCTGCTCGACCGATTCCGGCCGGACGCGGTGCTCAACGCCATCGGTCTGGTCAAGCAGCGTAGCGAAGGACAGACGGCGCTCCCCGCCGTCGAGATCAACACGATCTTCCCGCACCGCCTTGCCCGGCTGTGCCGGATAGCCAACATCCGGCTGGTGCACGTCAGCACCGACTGCGTGTTCTCCGGCCGGCGGGGCCGCTACACCGAGGACGACCAGCCGGATCCGGTCGACGTCTACGGGATGTCCAAGCTGCTCGGCGAGGTCCGGGAGGCGCCTGCCCTGACGCTGCGGACCTCGATCATCGGGCTGGAGCTGGCGGGCCGGGCCAGCGGTCTGGTCGAGTGGTTCCTCGGCCGCAGCGGCCAGGTATCCGGTTACCAGCGGGCGGTCTACACAGGGCTCACGACGATGGAGATCGCTCGACTCCTCGACCGGATCCTCACCAAGCACGAGGACCTGACCGGGCTATGGCACGTGGCCGCGCCGGAGCCGATCACCAAGTTCGATCTGCTCGTCCGGCTGTCGGAAAGATTGCGCGCGGCCGGGCGTCCGGCGGCCGAGGTGGTGGCCATCGACGGCCCGCCGTGTGACCGCAGCCTGCTTGCCGACCGGTTCGCGGCCGCGACCGGTTACACCGCCCCCGGCTGGGACTCGATGCTCGACGAGCTCGCCGAACGGATCATGCTGAGGGACCACGGAGGACGCAGCGATGACTGAGAGCACAGCGAGCGCGATGGACAGCGCCGGAATGCTTACCGGCCGGCGCGTTCTGGTGACCGGTGGCACCGGGTCGCTGGGACAGGTGCTGGTCCGGCGGATCCTGTCCGGCGAGGTTGGGATACCGGCCAAGGTGATCGTGCTGTCCCGGGACGAAGCCAAACAGCATGCGATGCGGCTGGCCTACCTGCGTCAGCGGGTCACGACCGACGAGACGATCTACCGGAACTTCGACCGGATCCTGGAATTCCGCCTCGGCGACGTCCGGAATTACTGGGATGTCGCCGCGTGCGTGCGCGACGCGGACGTCATCGTGAACGCGGCCGCGCTCAAGCAGGTGCCCGCGTGTGAGTACTTCCCCGAGCAGGCCATCCTGACGAACTGTTCGGGCGCGTCGAACATCGTGCGCGCGGTCGCCGAGCATGGCTACCAGGTGGACTGCGTCGTCGGCGTCGGCACGGACAAGTGCTGCAAACCGGTCAACGTCATGGGCATGACCAAGGCGCTGCAGGAGCGGATCTTCACCGCCGCGAACGTCGGCGTGCGCGAGCGGTCCGGGCGCTCCCGATTCGTCGGCGTGCGTTACGGCAACGTGCTGGCCTCGCGCGGCTCGGTGATCCCGCTGTTCCTCGACCAGATCGCCCGCGGCGGGCCGGTCACGGTCACGGTCACCAGCATGACCCGGTTCCTGGTCACCCTGGACGAAGCCGTCGACATGATCTTCCATTCAATCCAGCGTGGAAGGCCCGGGGAGATCCTCGTACCGCGGACGCCCGCCGCGACCGTCATCGACATCGCACACGCGCTCATCGGTGACCGGGACGTGTCGGTGGAGGTCGTCGGGGTGCGCCCCGGCGAGAAGATGCACGAGGTCATGGTCTCCGAGGAGGAGTGCCACCGGACCCGCCGCGACGGGCAGTACTACGTGATCTCGCCGATGCTGCCCGAGATCAGCGAGCCGTCGCTGGCCAGCGAACTGGCCGGTGAGTACAGCTCGGCGGACAACGTCGTCGGGCTGGCCGAGACCACGGCCCTGCTGCGGCGCAACAACCTGCTACCGCCGCTGCCCACACCGGCCACGGGCTCGCTCGGCCCGAGCGTGGTGCCCGACCAGCGGACCGGCGCCGGCCCCGTGGCTCACCCGGCCGCCGAGGCAGGCGGGCCAGGCGAGCATCCGTCGACCGACCACCTCGACCTGCTGCGGTAGGCAGAGAAGAAGGTCTCGCGGCGGTACCGCTCGAGGCCCGGCCCTCGGCGTTGGCCGCTGCTCCGAGGGCGCTGACCAGACGCACCCGGGCCTACTGGGCCAGGTCATGAAGGGGGCCCCGTACCCGGGCCTAACCGGCCCGGGTACGGCCCCCTTCACGCTTCACGGTCCTGGAGGCCCTCGGCATCGTGGTTACCGCCCGTGACCTGGCTGTCGTTGAGGCACTGGGCCCACGCGCTGCACGATTCCCGGTCAGTAGTCCCGCCGAGACCCGGTCGTCGTCAAGGGCGTCCGCCGCGGAGCCGGTCGGCTGTCCCTGCCACGTCCGGACGCGCCAGGAACCCCTGGATAGCCGGAAACACGCCAGGCGCCTTGTCCACGATTGTCGGCCGGTGCACCATCGCGACCGACACGGACCCGGTCCCTCGCCGCCTGCCCGCCATACACGAACCGGCAGGCCGCGACCATGATTCCGATTTTGATGGGCAGCGACACCAGAAGGTCTGTCACGGTCCACTCCGAGGTCAGCAGCAGGGTGAACAGCGACACATACAGCGCGGTCAGCCGCAGGTCGCGCGCCGGGTGCAGAGTCTCGTCCACGAGCCGGTAGCCCGCGCCGATGATGGCGGAACCGACGAGAACCACGAGCAGCCCGCCGTGCCGGAACAGGTCCGCCTGCGGCGAGATCGCGGCCGCGCTGTACAGGTTCGCGGGCGTGTCGTAGTACTGCTGGTTGAAGGTGTAGCCGGCGGTCCGCACCGGCTTGTCCGGCCAGAGCGCGCGTGGGACCAGACCCAGCACCGGGTCGGTGATCAGCTCGAAGATGCTCTGGTAGGGCACCAGGTTCGGGGTCTTCTGGACGACGGCGGCGAGGCTGTCTACAGACCGACTGCGCTCCGTTACGGTCGAGCCGACCAGGGTCGTCAGGGGTGGCTGATCCTTACCGTCGTCGTCGCCGTCGCCGCCGCCGCCGCCCTCCACCGTCTGGACGACGACCTGCGGTGCGATGGCGACCGCCGCCGGTGCCGACATGTTCTCTCTTCCGTGCGTCCGGACCAGGTCCCGATAAGCGGCGTTGAACGGCACCACGACAAGCACGAAGACGGCCGCGGCGCCCAGCAGTGCGCGCAGCGGCAGCCGTCCGCGGGCGACGGTGAAACTGACGCACACAGCGAGCAGGGTGAAGACGAACTGTCCTTTCATCCCGCTGATCAGCCCGAAGCCGACCTCGGTCCCGAGCAGGACCAGGAAGGCCGTCCGCCGACGGACGCCGCCGAACCGGGCCAGCTCGACCGACGCGATGGCGAGCGCGGCGAGCCCGAGGCCGCCGGCCTGTACCAGGATCTGCGCATACCACGACGAGCCACTCACAGCCTTGGACGGGTCGGCCAGGTAGCCGAACTGCCCGAGGGCGATCTGGGCGACCCGCGCCACGATGGACACACCCGCGAGAACCCACACGGCCCTCGGTCGGTACCTTCCACCGCCGTCGCCGTCGCGTTCCGAGGTCGCGACCGCGGCCAGCCGCTGTCCCATACGAAGCGCGAGCAGGCCGGGACCGACGAGATAGCCGATCGCCCAGAGCGGCGCGGTCAGGCCGATGATGGCCAGCGCGTGCGCGACGCTCGACCGGTCGATGGTCGCCAGAAATCCGGACTGCGGGTTCCGCCACGCGATGGACGCGAGCCCGGTGGTCACGGCGGAGACCAACAGGGACCATGGTCCGAGTCGGAACTGGCGCAGACCGCGCCCTCGGCGGCGGCGGCCGCGGCCGCCGCCGACCAGCGCCGCGACGGCCAGGTACTCAACCGTGACGGCGAGGGAACGCAGAACCACCCGATCGGGAACAGCCGGCACGATGGCGAGGTCGACCAGCCACAAGACGATCGCCACCGCGGCCAGCACGGTCCACGCCGCCGGCATACCCACACGGGCCGCGTTGTCTCCCGGCTTGGAAGGATTCTTCGCCCCAGAAGGCACGGGCTGAGCCAGCGCGGCCCTACGGGTGTCGACCGTGGTCACAGGACGGCCTCGAGCAACTCGGTGAGCCGATGCTGGTACGTGTGTTCGGCGTGGCTCCGTCGTGACGCGGCATCGCCGACGGCGCGCGCCGCCGCCCGGTCGTCCACGCACCATTTGATCCGATCGAGCAGCTCGCCGAAGGTGCTGAACGCGAGAACCTCGCGCTCCTCGTCGAACAGCCCGGGCAGCGCCTCCCGCCGCTCACACAGAACCGTGCCTCCACAACCCGTCGCCTCGAACAGTCTGCAGTTCACGCTCTGCATCTCCGTCGGGTGCAGGGCGTTGACGACGGCACAGGCCCCGCGGAACACGGCCGCTTTCTCCTCACCGGCCACGTAGCGCCCGGTGTGCTGCCGGACCAGCCGAGGCTCCCGAAGCCAGCGGGTTATCGCCGGCCCGTAGATCCGCACGTCGACGCCGTGGTCGAGGAGCTGCCCGATCAGCCGGGCACGGGCGCTGTACATGTTGCCCACGAACACCACCTGCGGCAGTTCCGGCGCGGTGTCCGGTGGCCGGTGGCGGACCGGGTTGCACGCCTCCGGCAGGTAGTACGCCGGCAGGTCAAGCAGGTCGGACAGCCGGCGGGCGAGGAGCGGGTCCTTGAAGAACAGCGCGTCGTAGTCGCCGAGCAGCATCCGCTGCCGTTCGAGGTTGGCCACGGCGTCCGGGAACCACAGGCAGACCCGGACCCCTCGTCGGCGCAGCTCGCGCACCGTCGCCGGCAACAGGTTGAGGTCGACCGAGACCACCAGGTTGATCCCCGCACGCTCGGCCGCCGCCACCAGACCGCGCTGGTACGCGAGGACGGCGTGGTCGGAGGCACGCCGGACGAACTCGAGGGTGGCCGCGACGGCGCGGCTGGCGGGCTGTGGGAAGGCCGGGCCGAGCGCTACCGGGTGAGCGCCGACGTCCGGCAGGCACTGCAGGATGTTCTCCGCGAAGCTGTCGCCACCGATCGGCCCGATCACGCCCACCCGAACCGAGCCACTGACCGGAGCCGGGCCGTCGTCTTTCATGCGTTACCTCTTCCCGATTCGGAGGGGACGGCGAGCCAGTCCTTGCGACCCCGTCCGGTGACCCGATGCAGCCTGGCCGGCACGGACCTGGCCGTGATGTCGACGGCGCGCAACGCCACCCGGAGCAGGAGGACGAAGGTGACCAGGTAGGCGATGCTGGAGGCGATCGCGGCTCCGGCGACGCCGATCGTCGGCACCAGCGTGGCGAGCAGCGCCACCGTCAGGGCCGAGCCGGTCCACTCACAGCGGGCCACCGCGAGCGTCCGCCCAAGCCCACGCAACACGTCATCCATCGCCCGGTTGCAGCCGAGTACCGCCGCGCCCGGCGCGAGCAGCCAGAACAGCCAGATGCTCGGCCCGTAGTCGGGTCCGAGCATCACGTGCACCGCCAAGGGCGCGGCGACGCTGAGCACGCCGATGCACAACGCGCCAACGGCGAAGCTCGCACCCACGGTGGCCAGCACCATCCGACGGTCGACCCCGGAGGCCGGGCCGTGCGCGAGGTTCGCTCTCCCGGCCGCGAGGCGGGGCATCGCGACGTTGCCGAAAGCGGAGCACACGGGCTGAGGAAGCATCGCCATCGAGACCGCGACGGCGTAGTGCCCGACCTGCGCTGGCTGGACGATCACCGCCAGCAGGAGCAGATCCAGAGTCGTGTTGAGCAGATACGAGATCGACGAGAGCATCGTCTTGCCGCCATAGTCGGCCAGACTCCCGCCCATGGAGCGACGCAGCCGACCCCGCCCGGGAAGCGCCTGACGACACAGCACCGCGGCCGCGACGGCCTGCAGGCCGATCGAGCCGATGAGACATAGCACCGCGCGCTCGACGGTCAGCAGGTCGGTGACGGCCAACGCGACCACGGCGGCGGAATAGCAGACCGGTTGGAGCGTACGGGTCACGTTCCAACTGCTGATCCGGGTTGCCTGCAGCGCGAATATCCAGGCGGAGGCGCCGAACACCACAGGCTGGGCGGCGAAGGCCACCCGAAACGCTGTCACCGTGGGGTCATCGACCACCAGAGGCGCAGCCGCTATACCCGCCGCGCCGACGAGGATCCCCAGCCCCAACAGCATTGCCCCGCCGGTGCGGACGGCGTCCCGGGCGCCGGGGCGGTTCCGTGCCACCACGTAGCAGATTGCGTAGGTCAGGCCGCACTCGCCGACCGTCGTGGCGGCCAGCATGTAAGACGTGATGACGGCGTAGGTGCCCCGCCCGGACGGCCCCAGGTAACGAGCGAGGATCAGGCCGCCTGCCGCGCCCAGCCCACTGACGGCGACACTCGTCACTGCCGTCACTCCGACGGAGGCCAGATATCCGCCGCGTCGTTGGGCTTTGGGTACGCGGTGCTTGGCCCGGGTCACGTCGTCTGGTTCCGCGGGAACGGCATGCGTTCCAGGGTCGCGACGACACGGTCGAACCGCTCCCACCGAGGCGCGAGCGCCAGCACATTCGACGTGAACTGGCCATGCGTGGCGAGGCCCTGCGGGGTCAGGTTGAAGATCATGTAGCCGAGCTCGGCGAGCCAGGCGACCAGTTCCGCCTGGCTTCGGCCCTGGCGGGCCAGGTGCCCGGGCAGCATCTCCAGCAGTAGCGCCGGCGACCGGGCGAGGAGCAGGTTCTCGGCGCCACGCAGTACGTCGATCTCGAAGCCCTCGACATCGATCTTGACGAGATCAGGGGGCCGGTGCCGCTCCGTATGGGCGTCGAGGGTGGTGAGAGACGCGACGCGGTCGGCGGATCCGATGTCGGTGACAGGATGAGCGAGGCCAGAGGCGTCACGGTAGACCCGCATGCCGATCTCGCCGACCGTCGCGCCGACGGCGCAGGACTCGAGCCGCACCTGCGACAGCCCGTTGCGCCGGACCATCGCTTCCAGGACCGCCATCGTGTCCGGCACCGGCTCGAAGGCATGCACCTGCCCGGACGACCCCACGAGACCCGCGGCCCACAGGGTGTACACGCCGATGTTCGCGCCGACGTCGTAGCAGCAGTCACCGGGCCCGAGCACGGCGGCGAACACCGGGGCCAGCGCTGGCGGACGGTAACGCAGCGCGGACAGCTCTCGCGCCGACCCGTCCCGGGAGCTGTCGACGTCGAAGAGCATGCCGTTGACGAACCGGCCGCGAAGCGGGCCGGCGTACTCATCGGTCGACCCCTGGGCCCACCCGACGACGCGGTCGCGACCACGCACCTCGGGAAGGTTGGCGGCCAGCCGGCCGGCGAGGCGCCAGCGCAACGGGCCCCGTCCGTGTCCTTGGCCGGGCCGCCGCGATGTCAGATCGGGCCGTCGGTCGGTCACCGCCGCGCCCTTTCCTTGTCGCTGTTCTCGCCGTTCGATGACGCACAGTGAAGGGCCGAGGCCGGGGCCGGCGACGAGGTCGTCAGAAGATCCACATGGCGAACCCTAGGTGGGACCTGTCAGTTGCGTCCGCTCCGCCTGATTCGGTCAGGCGGTGTCGGCGTGCCGTGGCCGCGCTCCACCATCCCGATGTTTGGACACTTACAGTCACCGCTGTGCTCGCTACGCATCGCATCAATACCGAGGCCGAGACCAGGGCCCGCCGCCCTCGCGTCCTGCTGCTGGCGCCGTCCGGAGGGCTCGGTGGCGGCATCGAGCGCTACCTTGGCGCCGTCGAGGAACGGCTGCGCGCCGGCGGCGCCGACGTTCATCGGGTGGACCTGCTCGGCCCGGCGAACTCTCTCAGTCTGCGGACCCGGTTGCGGTTCACGGCCGCGGCGCTGCGTACCGCCCTGCGGTCCGGCCCGTTCGACACGGTCTTCGCCGGCCTCCCCAATCTCATCCCGGTGGCCGCGGTGGCCACGCCCCTCGCCAGGGCGCGGCGTGGCCTGGTCCTGTTCCACGGAACGGACATCTGGGCGATGAGAGACGTGGACCGGGTGATACTCACCCACCACCCGGTTCTGCGCCCCATGACCGTGAGCTCCTACAGCTCCGGCGCGCTCGCCCGCATCGGCATGGCACCGGTGCTGCGACCCGGCATCGCGACCTCGTGGCGCGCGGCCCTGATCGCCGCCGGTGACCGACGGTCCACGCCGGGCGCCGTCCCCACGCTGCTCAGCGTCTTCCGGCTCAACGACGCCGACTGGGTGGGCAAGGGACTGTGCGAACTGCTCGCGGCGCTGCCGACGGTCCGCACTCACATCGGCCCCGTGCGTCTCGTCGTGGCCGGCCAGGGCCCGGTTCTCGACGCGGTGCGCCGAGCGGTCGCGGGGCATGAGGACGTCGACCTGGTCGAATCGCCGGACGACGCGACGCTGGCCGAACTGTATGCGGCGGCGGACCTGTTCGTGCTGTGCACCCGGACCCGGGTGCAGCCGCCGCGCAGCGGCGAGGGCTACGGACTGGTCCTGACCGAGGCGCAACTCGCCGGATGCCCGGTCGTCGGACCGGCGTACGGTGCGCGTGACGCGTACGTGGACGGCCTCACCGGCGCCACCCCCGCCGACGAGTCCCCGGCGGCGCTCGCCGCGGTGCTGGTGGATCTGCTCTCAGACCGGGCTCGGCTCACCCAGATGCGGCAACGTTGCGCCGAGTGGTCGCGGATGACCACCGAGCCGGCGGAACACATCCGAAACGTGTTCAGAGCCATCCTCGGTACTCCTCCACCCACGCCGCACCCTCGACCGACGCAGTCGACGCAGTCGACGCAGTCGACACAGTCGGGGCAGTCGGGGCAGGCGGGAAGCCCTGCCAGCCAAGCCCCTGTGCCGTCCCCACTGTCCATCCCCGCGATCCCAGCGCAGCCGACTCCTACCGCATCGCGGTCCGCCCGCCCCGCGGGAAGCGACGTCCGGCACCGATGACGTCGCGACGGCGACGGCGACGGCGATTTCTGATCATCAGGATGAGCGCTCACCGCACCGCGGGCGGCACGGCGAGCAGCCTCGACCAGGTTTGTCAGCCGGCTTGGGGGCTCGCCCCGGCTACGCCCGCGGCTGGGGCACCCCCTCGGACCCGACGTGCTGAGGCCATGGTCAGCGCAGCGGGTCCTTCGTGTTCTTGCGCCAGTACACGCCGGTCCAGTCGATCTTGACCAGCGGATCGTCGATCTGGTGCGCGTTGCGGTAGTCCTCGACCGCCCGCCGGCATCCCTCTACGGCGCCGTAGTCGTCGATGATGCAGAAGCCTCCGTCTGACAGCCGCGGGTAGAGAGCGTCCAGCGCCTCGCTCGTGCTCTCGTACATGTCACCGTCGAGCCGGAGCACGGCGAGCCGCTCGACCGGCGCCGTCGGCAGCGTGTCGCGGAACCAGCCGGGCAGGAAACGCACCTGGTCGTCGAGCAGGCCGTATCGCCGGAAGTTCTCCCGCACCTCGGCCTCGGACACCACGAGCTCGGTCCATTTGTGGTGGGGATCTCCGGCATCATCCGGCCACCGCTCAGGATTGGGCGCCGGCAGACCGGCGAACGAGTCGGCGACCCATACCGTACGGTCGCGTACACCGTGTGCCGCCAGGACGCCGCGCATCATGATGGCGGACCCACCCCGCCAGACACCCGTCTCGATAAGGTCCCCGGGAACATCATCGGCGAGTACCTGCTCGACCGCCTCCTGAAGCTGCTTCAGGCGACGGCTTCCCGTCATGGTGTGCGCAAGCCGAGGCCAGTCCCCACCCACGTCACGCGCGCCGGCGGCGCTGTATCGGACCAGTTCCAGTCCGCGCGCCTCGAGAAGTCGGAAAAGGACGCGGTGCGCCGCGCGGCGGGGCCGCCAGATCCTGCCGTCCCGCCCCTCCCAGAGTGAAAAAGTGAGGGTTTCTCGCAGCAGGTCCAGATAACGGCCCGCCAATTCGGCGGAATCGACATGCGAAAGTTCCATTACTGCTCCTAGTCCGTATCGTCCGTCGAGACGCCGATATCAGCGGAACCAGTCGGCCTCATGGCGCGCCAAACCGGCGGGTGTCGCGTCCTCCCCTTGGCCCGTCAAGTCTGGCGGATATCCATCGCGACATCGCGGAGGACACGCTGAAGGCGGGAGTCCGACTCCGCCGGACAAGCCCGAGGTAAGGTACGGCGGCGGCGCGGGGCGGGTTTTTCTCCAGACGTCCTCGGCGCGTAGGCCATGAGGTTATGCCCGATTGGCGGAATGATCCCGTGGTGTGGCGTGGACGCAGCCCGACCGCGGGCTTCTCCGCCAGGACCGTCTCGGTTCCTTCCGCCCCGGGCCCCCGTCCCCTCAGGACATGGCAAGAATCCGGAGCAGTATTCCGGCGGGACCGTGGAGTTTCAGGCGGGCTCCACGATCATCCAGCCGATGGTCGAAGTGTCGCTCGAGGAAGCCGACGTGATCGTGAAGCTCGTTCCCGCGACTCTCGCGGACACACCTATCGGCTGAGGTGTGCCGACCCCGGACAGGTTCTGCGGGGTCAGGAAGATCCGGCTGTTCGCGGTGACGGCGCTTGTGGTGACCGTGGCCGCGCCGCTGGACAACGTGGCGGCACCGAGGCGCGCGTTGGTCCCCTCCTTGACCAGGAGCCCGTTTCCGGCGTTGCCTACGATCAGGTCGCCACCCGTCTGGAGAGTCACATTGGCGAGGAGGTTTCCGCTCCCGTCCCGTTCGAGTGTCACGTCCTCGGCCGCGCCGAAATCGATTCCATCCTTGGCGGCACCCAGACGCAGATGTATCGTGTTGGCCTCGCTTCGGATTCTGGTCGCGAACGCCTTGATGTTCACGTATGATCCGCCGGTACCCGAGTCGACGGTCATCTCCCCACCGGAGCCGGCCGTACCGTTGTTGAGCCACTGGTTCGCGCTGATGGACCCTTCCAACGTCGATTCGAGGCGCCCGAAGGACACCGCCTGCGACGTGGTCCCGTAAATGGCCAACCCGTTGTACAGACGCATTTCTCCCGCGGACGTGACGCCACCCGACACGGGCCGGTTGACCGTGACCGTCACGTTTGTGGCAGTGGCCGTCGCAGCAGCCGACATGGTGGCCGCGGTGGGGGACACGATGGACGCGATCGTCGTGGCGCCCGGGATGCCGGCACCGCTGATGGAGAGACCCACGTCATCGGCCCGGAATCCCGCGCTCCCCGACGAGACGGTCGTCGAACTGTTGGTCGTCGTGAAGTCCTCGAACACCCGACGGCGCCCCACATAAAATGTGCCGAGCGCGAGGAGGTCCTTTCTGAACTCAAATGGCGTTCCACTCGTCGCGTCCATGAATGGTGCGTTGGTCGATTCGTCCAGATCCAGAACGTAGTGGTCACCGATATTGTCGTTGCGGTCGACGATCAGCTCGTTGGTGTGGACGACCGGATGGAAGGCGTTGCCCTGGGCATCGATCAGCGCACGCGTCGACAGCCATTTGCTCCGCTGGCTCATCGCCCGGTAGAAAGTCCCCTGGTCGCATCCCACGCCAGCCGCGTAGGAAATCAGGTTCGACACCTTGGTCAGCTGCGTCGAATCAATGGATCCATGATGGAAGAGGACGACGATGCTGCGGTTCGCCACGGCCTCGTCGATGTACCCCTCGATGGTCGCCTGGGACGGGGCGAGGATGTCTATTCCCGGGACGTCGAAGGGATCCGGCGCGTTTCGGCTGACCACACCCCGGCTACAGCGGAAGAACTCGTGCCGCCGGCTGACTATTTCTTTCACCCGGTCGTTCGCCGACCCGCCTGGGTAGGAACCCGTCTTGACCGAGAAGCCGAATTTCGATTGAATGTCGCCGATGGCGGCACCTAGCAGGAGATCGAGCGCCACCGCACCGTATGTCAGGTAGTAGGTCCCAAGATCTTCATGATTCTTGCCGTGCGTGGCGATCTCGTGGCCGGCGGAGACGATTGCCGCAACCTGTGCGGTGGTGATGTACGAGTCCCCGTATACCGGAGACGTCCCGGCCTGGTCCACCCAGTCAACCGACAGGAATAATGTTCCCTTGATCCCGTTGGAGGCGAGCAGGGAGAAATATCCCGCCTGGGTGTCGTAGCCGTCGTCGCCAGCCCAGACCACGAAAGGTCCAGGCTCATCGCTTGTCAGGCTCACCGGAGCGACGTCAAATTGCATGCGTTCCTCCCTGAAAATGGATTGTTCGGTCGTATGCGGTCATCACAAGGACGGGCCGCATGTCGCCGTGATCGACAGCGATGTTCTCCTGTCCAGGTTTTCCCGGATGTCCTTGGCCGAGCGGAAGATGGCCCGGTCGGTGGCGCTGACGCGGCGCGGGCGGGCGGGCGCGATAGCGGTCAGGGGGTGCCAGGTACCAAGTGGTGGCGAAGCCGCGTTCACCATGGGCTCGGACGGCGCGGGCGCCGACGTCCGTGAAGATGACGGGCCGGGGCAGGGCGGGACCGATCGCTGGCCGTGGGTGGGTGTACCCCGGCGCCGCGCGCCTGATGGGGCCGTGTTTCTACTCGTCCTCCTGGCCGCGGGGCTGTGGAGGCAGCGGGCCAACGACTCGGAGGTGTGCCCCCGACAGGCGGCCGACGCTGGACCTCTGGACAGCCCGTCGAGCCAGCCGCTTGACAATGTTTCCAGATTGGGAAACTGTTTCCAACATGGATGACAACGTGTTCACGTCGAGCCTGCACTACCGGGACCCGAAGGCGGCGCTGTCCTGGCTGGCCGAGACGTTCGGGTTCGAGGTCACGATGGCGATCGACGGGCCGCCGGACGCCCCGGAGATGTGCCACTACGAGATGAGCTGCGCCGGCCGCGGGCGGATCATGATCGGCGGCGAGTGGGCCGAGTGGGCGCGCAGTCCGGCGAGCGTCGGCGGAGCCAACACACAGCGGGTACACGTCCAGCTGCCCGACGGTCTCGACGAACACTGCGAGCGGGCCAGGGCCGCCGGCGCCCAGATCCAGGCCGAGCCGGCGGACCAGTTCTACGGCGACCGGACCTACCGGGCCGTCGACCCCGAGGGGCACTCCTGGACGTTCTCCGCGCACATCCGCGACGTCACGCGCGCGGAGGCCGAGGCCGAGCTGGGACAGCCGATCATGGCCACCGGCTGGGCATGAGCGAGCCCGCGCTCGCGGGGCTGGACGGCACGCTTGCCGCGCTGGCCGACCCGGTCCGGCGCCGCGCCGTGGAGCTGCTCGCCGAGCGGCCGCGCCGGGCCGGTGAGCTGGCGAAGGAGCTCGGCACCGCGCCGTCGACGATGAGCAAGCACCTGCGGGTGCTGCGCCAGTCCGGCCTGGTGACCGAGACGAGCCCCGAGTTCGACACCCGGGTGCGGATCTACGCGCTCACCTCGGCGCCGATGGCGGAGCTGCGGCGCTGGCTGGTCGGCGCCGAGCAGGCCTGGGCGGAGCAGCTCAGCTCCTTCGCCGCCCACCTGGAACACGACGCGGACGTCACGCCCCGGGCGCTCGATCCGGACGGCGCGCCTGATGCCGCCGATGCTCCCGGCGCGGGCGACGCGGCCGAGAGGTCGCAGCCATGACCGAGGGATCACGCGTCCTGGTCGCGCTGCGGGTACCGGCTCCCGCGGCGCGGGCGTTCACCGTGTTCACGGCGCAGATCGCCGACTGGTGGCGGCCCAACGGCCTCTTCTCGTTCAGCGACCGAACGGGAACCCTCGCCTTCGAACCGGGCCCGGGCGGCCGGCTGGTCGAGACGTATGACGACGGCGGCTCGTTCGTCGTCGGCCACATCCGCGTCTGGGAGCCGCCCAGCCGGCTCGTGCTCAGCTGGCGCCACGCCAGCTTCGCCCCAGACCAGGAAACCGAGCTGCACGTCCGGTTCGACGAGATCCGTGACGACGCCGCCGGCCAGCCCGTCCAGACGCGCGTCACCGTGGAGCACTTCGGCTGGGACCGGCTGCCACCCGAGCACGTGGCCCGGCATGGCTTCCCGCTGGCGGTCTTCCAGCTGCGCTTCGCCGAATGGTGGCAGTCGCTGCTGCAAACCCTCGCCCGCGTCGCCGTCGAGGCGACCGGCGCGGGAGGCTACTGGTGATCTGGTGGGATCCTCGGACCCCGAGCTCCGAGGATCCCACCAGATCATGAACCGGGCCATGATCCGGTGAAACGATGATCCGGTGGAGTCGTCGGCACCGTCCCGATCAACGACCACAGGATTTTCCCGCTAAGGCACCGGGTCCGCGCGGGCGCCAGCGGCGGCGGCGGCGTGGGCATCAGTGCCGAGGCGCCGAACCGCGACGCGACGCAGGGTCCAGGTGATGACGCCGGTCTCCGGCGGCGCGGACGCCAGTGCCGCCAGGTCGGTGGCGAGCCGGTCGAGCTCGGCCTCACGATCACCGAACAACGGGTCTACCCGCCAGACGCCGAGGTTCATGGCGAACATCGCCGCCGCGGCGGCGACCGGCGGGCTGAGCCGCTCGGTGGCGTTGTACTCGACCTCGAAGTCCGGCGTCGACTGGCGAGCGGCCAGGTCGTGCAGCGCGGTGTTGAGCAGCCGGCCCGTGTGCAGCGTCGTACCACGGGCGGCGAGCAGACGCCTGGCATGGTCAAGGTAGGCGGCGAGGACAGGCTGGTCGGTGTTGATGGACTCGATCTCGTCAAGCAGCAGCACACCGTGCGGCGCGAGCTGGGTGATCCAGCCGTCGACGGCGGTCGTGACGTCGGCCAGGTGTGCCAGCAGGAGCCGCGCATAGACCACGTCGGCGCCGCGAGCCTGAGCTGGGAACGGGACACGTCGGACGTCGTGCCGAACGAACTCGATCTCGCCCGCCTCACCGGTACCGCCGCCGGTTCCACCCTCGACGCCCGCCTGGCCGGCCTGACCCGCCTGGTCGTCGACGTGGGTGGAGCCGGCGACGGCGAGGAACGCCCCTGAAGCGTCCAGCCCGACGGTGCGCCGCGCGCCCGTGGCGGCCGCGAGCAGACGGGTCGTGTGGCCGGGCCCGCAGCCGAGGTCGACCGCGAGCGCCGGCCGGGTCCCCGCGGGCACCCGCGCGGCGACGAACGCCCGCGACCCCGGATCGAAGACCTCGGAGACGAGGGCGAGCCGGCGTACCGCCGCCTCGGTGTCCCGGAAGGCATACGGGGTGAGGATCTCGAACGTCGGCTCGACGGTGACCGGGCAGGCGAGCGACGCGGCGATGTAGCACTGCCGGTGCGCCAGCTGGACGAGTCGGCCCAGCCGGTCCTCGGTCGTGTCCGTGACGGCCGTGATCCGTGGCCGCAGCACGATCTCGGTGATCCGGCCGCCGCCCCTGCCGTCCTCGGTCAGGACGGCGTGACCGGCCTCCTGGTAGTCGCGCACGTCGATCCGGGCACGGGCGGCGACCGCGAGAAACGACAGCAGCTGGCAGGACGCCGCCGACAGGACCAGGAGCTGCTCGGGGTTCAGCAGGGCCGGGTCACCGCGGAACGCCGGGTCCGAGGACAGCCGCAGGGCCGCCGCGGCGGTACTCGCGTGCCCCACGTGGGCCCGCGAGTACCGCTCGTACCCGGCGCCGGTGGATCCGGACCACGAGCAGGTGACCGAGTAGGTGTGCGTCGGCGGACGAGGCTGGGTGGCGTGGGTCTGCGCGGCAGCGACCATGCCCGCCATCTTCATCCAGGCACCGGCTCCTCGTTAAGGGGAAATGTCGTGGCGGCGCCCAGGCGACCGATCCGTGTGTGTTGTCTCTCAGCGCGGGCTCGACGTCGGACGGTCCGCCCGCTGCGTCGCGTCCGCGCGCCGGCCGGCCCCACTCCAGCCCGCGGCGCCGACGGCAGGACGTCCGCCGGCCAGGTCGCCACGGTGCATCCGGCTGCCCGTCACCAGCAGATTCACACCGTAGACGAGCAGGAACAGGCCGAACAGCAGCGCCAGAGTTAGTGCACCGGCGTAGGGGTGGGCGAACACGACGATCCCGAACAGGATGCTGGCGACGCCGAGCAGCCCAAGGCTGAGGCGAAGACCGCCGGTCCCGTGGGAGGCGACGGCCGACCCGATCTCGACCACCCCGGTGACCACCGCCCAGGCCGCGATCCAGATGGCCAGCACGAACGCGGTGATGCCGGGCCACACGAGCGCCACGATGCCGGCTGTGATGTCCAGCAGTCCGAGCAGAACGTGGCCGGCGACCGGGCCGGCCCGGTCGCTGGCGAACGCGCGGTGGAACTGGCCGAACGCATCGCAGAACACGTAGACCGCGAACACCACCACCAGCGCGGCGATGGTGATGTGGGGCCACGCGATGGCGAAGATCCCCAGAATCACCGCGACCGTGCCACGTACCAGCATGGACGTCGATGTCGACCTGACCAAGTCCGTCGACGTGACCATGACTGCTCACCCCCTGAGTTTGTCCACTCTCTTTCCGTGTGCATGCCCAGTTGAGATTGGACGACGCCCACGACAGCCGACCGGCCGGTTCAGGCGATGGGGATGTCGCGGCGACGCAGGCCAGCCAGACCAGCGGCGGCCAGGGCCAGGGCCAGGACGCACAGGATCGCCAGCGGCGCGGCGGTGACGGAGCCGCCGGGAGGGCGGGTGGCGTGGGTGAAGGGCGAGACGTCGAGGAGCCAGTGGCTGAGATTCAGGCCGGAGCCGACCAGGCCGATGAGCAGGCAGGCGGCGAGTGCCGCCCAGCTGACCGGCCACAGACGCGGGACCAGGCCGAACAGGGCGAACGCGAGGGCGGCGAGCACCGCGACGGCGGGCAGTTGCACCGCGGCGGAGCTGAGCCCTCTGGCCGTCTCGTGGCCGATGCCGCCGGAGCTGGCCCCGTAGACGAGTCCCGTGACAGTGCCGGCGACCAGCATCGCGAACGTGGGGCCGAGGACGGCGAAGACGAGGTGGCTCGTGGCCCAGCGCAGCCGGCCGACGGCCGTGGCCAGGACGGGCTCCGCCCGGCCGCTCGCCTCCTCCGCGCGCAGGCGCAGCACCGCCTGGATGGCGTAGCCGGCGGCGATCATCCCGAGGATGGACATGATCGAGGCCAGGTAGGAGTTCACGAGCTCGGCACGGCCGCCGAGGCGGGTGAACACGTCACGCAGGCCGGGGTTGTCACTGACCAGGTCCGTCACGCCGCTCGCGACGCCGCCGAAGACGACGCCGAGCAGCGCGAACCCGGCCACCCAGCCGGCAAGCAGCCCTCGGTGCAGCCGCCAGGCCAGTGCCAGCGGTGAGCCGAACGCGGGCCGAGCCGCCGCCGAGCCGAGCCGGTCGGGCAGCAGCCCGGCGCCGAGATCGCGCCGCGCCGACAGCGTCACGGCGACCGTGACGAGAACCGCGACGATGGCCGCGGCCACCGCGAACACCCACCAGTGCCGGGCGCCGGACGGTCCCGCGAACGGGTAGACGCGCTGGAGCAGCCCGATCGGCGAGACCCACGACAGCCATTCCAGCGTGCCCCCGGAGCCGCCTGGGGTGGTGGAACCGCCGCGATCGCCAAGGATCCGCGCGGCGTAGGCGGCCGCGAGCGCGGCGGCGCCGATCCCGCGCGCGGCGCCGGCGCCGGTCGTGAGCTGCGCGGCCACCGCCCCGACACCGGCGAAGATCCAGCCGGCCGCCGCCCATTCCAGGCCGACGGCGACCGACCCAGCCACGGGCAGGCCGCGCAGACTCAGCGCGACCGCCGTCACCAGCGCGACGCACAGGTTCGCCGCGAACGTGACCATGAGTGCGGCCGCCAGGCCCGCCTGGCGGCCGACGACCGTCGAACCAATCAGCTCACGCCGGCCAGCCTCCTCCTCTGTCCTGGTGTGCCGGATGACGACGAGCAGGCTGATCAGGCCGACGACGACCGGGATGAACCCACCGCGCCAGGTGACCAGCTCGCCCAGGCTGGAGCCGGAAAGCCGGCCGTAGAGCGCCGTGAAGGTGCCGTTGTGCGCGCCGGTCGCCGCGAAGCGCGCCCGGTCCGCGGGCGTCGGGTACAGGTCGGCGAACGCCACGGCGAAGCTGACCGGGAGGATCCCGACGATGTAGACCCAGATCGGCAGCAGCACCCGGTCGCGTCGCAGCACCAGCCGTGCCAGCGCGCCGGTCCCCCGCAGGCTGGTCATCGCCGCGCCTCCGCACGCCCGTCGGCGGCGGGGGTCGCCTCGGCGTCCGCACCCGCCTGCTTCGCACCGCTGGTCGCGTCCGCGGTCGCGCCGCCGGACTCCACCGCGTTCTCCCGGCCTGTCCGGTCGTAGTGACGCAGGAACAGCTCCTCCAGCGTGGGCGGCTTGCTCACCAGGCCGCGAACCCCGGCCGAGGCCAGCCGCGACAGCGCGGGGGTGAGCGCGTTGGCGTCCGCCTCGAAGCTGACCCGGTCGCCGTCGGTCACCAGGGCGTGGACGCCGGGCAGGGCGGCGAGACCGGCGGCGGTCACCGCCGGGTCGGCCGAGGCGACGAGGTCCGCCGCCACGACGGTCCGGGTGAGGTGGCGCATCTCGGCGAGCGTGCCGGCCTCGACCGTCCGCCCGTCACGAATGATCGTGACCCGTTCGCACAGCGCCTCGACCTCGTCGAGGAGGTGACTGGACAGCAGCACCGTGCGCCCGTCACGGCGCTGCTCCTCGCGGACCAGCTCACGGAACTGGTCCTCCATCAGCGGGTCGAGGCCGCTCGTCGGCTCGTCGAGCAGCAGCAGCTCGACGTTCGAGGCGAACGCGGCCACGAGCGCGACCTTCTGCCGGTTGCCTTTCGAGTAGGACCGGCCCTTCTTGCGCGGGTCGAGATCGAACCGCTCCAGCAGCTCGGCGCGCCGTCGCGGGTCCAGCCCGCCGCGCAGCCGGCCGAGCAGGTCGATGGCCTCGCCACCGGACAGGTTCGGCCACAGCGTCACGTCGCCGGGCACGTACGCGAGCCGGCGGTGCAACCCCGTCGCGTCCCGCCAGGCGTCCTCGCCCAGCACGGTCGCAATCCCGGCGTCGGCCCGCATCAGCCCGAGCAGAATGCGCAGCGTCGTGCTCTTGCCCGCGCCGTTGGGCCCCAGGAAGCCGTGCACCTCACCGGGGCGTACGACCAGGTCCAGCCCGTCGAGCGCCCGGGTCACCCCGAACGTCTTGACCAGCCCTTCCGCCCGGATTGCCTCACTCATGGTCGTGGCCCTTCGCCACCGTGCCCGCCACCGTCGCCGGCGAGGGCCGACGAGAACGGCGGGCGTGCCTGAAGCTGGTCATAGGCGGCCCGCGCCTGGGCGGCCTGGTCCTCGGTGAGCAGGGGGTGCGTGTAGAGGTCGACGATTGCCCTGCCGAGGCGGATGTGCCCGCTCGCGTCGAGGACGTCGGCGCCGAGCGCGCGCGAGACCTGGTCGTGCAGCATGAGCAGCCCGGTCTGCATGGCGACCAGCGCGGCGGCGAACGCCCGCGGGTCTTCCGGCTTCGCCGGCAGCCGCTCGTCCCGCGCCCACTGCTCGGCGAGATCGACCATGCGGTCGAACAGCGCGGCGGCCGACGGGGAGCCGTCGACCAGCGATCGCGCCAGGTAGCGCTGCATCAGCAGTACCGACGGGTAGACGGCGGCCATGTACGCGGAGTCGGCCAGCCTGCCGGCGAGGACGGCTTCCTCCTTGATCGCCATCGTGTGGTCGAGCGCATGCGCGTCACACGCTTCGCGCAGCGCCTCCTTCGACCCGAAGTGGTGGCGCACCAGGCCCGACGACACCCCGGCCGCCGCGGCGATCCCCCGGATCGTCGTCGCCTCGAAGCCCTGCTCGGCGAACAGCCGCAGCGCCGCGTCTCGGATCCGCGCCTTGGCGGTCAGATCCTCGTCCGCTCGCTCCATCCGCATCGTCCTCTCCCCCTCCTGACCGGGACTATACGTCGAAGCAGTTGGCTACACACCTGTGTAGTGTTACCCGTGCCGAGCTGACCTATGCCCCGGGGAGCGAGGGCCTTTCGGGCCCCAGGTGGCAGTTCGAGCGGGTGCGGGGGGATCGCGTTAGCGTGCCGGAGTGGCTGATTCCGCGCCGGTCGTCCTGGTACACGGCTTTGCGTCCTCGAGCGAGCACGGCTGGCGGCCCGCTGGCTGGATCGACCTGCTGCGGGAGACGGGACGGGACGTCATCGCCGTCGACCTGCCGGGACACGGCACGGCCCCGCACTCGACCGACCCGGCGGACTACGCCGACGTCGCGGCGACCGTCGCCGACGCGTTCGCCGACCGCGGCCCGGTCGACGCCGTCGGCTTCTCCGCCGGCGCCCGCCTGCTGCTCGAGTGCGCCGCGCGCGGGCTCGCCTCGTTCGAGCGGCTGGTGCTGATGGGCATCGGCCCGGCGGTTCTCGAGATCCGTGAGGCCGTCCCGTTCGCGATCGACAATGCCGACCCGGCCGACGTCCGGGCGCGCCTGTTCCGCGGTCTCGCGCGCAGCGCGGGCAACGACCTGGACGCGCTGGCCGCGTTCGCCCGCCGCCCCGTCGAGCCGCTCACGGCCGTGGAGCTGGCCGCCGTCACCTGCCAGGTCCTCGTCGTCACCGGCGAGCGCGACAGCGTCGGCTCGCCCGAGGCCCTGGCCGCGATGCTGCCGAACGCCACCGGCGTGACCATCGAAGGCGCCGACCACTTCTCCCTGCAGTCCAACATGCGCGCCATGGACACCGTCCTGAGCTTCCTCGGCGCCTGACACCCCCGGCTGCCTTGCACCCCCGCCGCCATTCCCGGGGCCAGCACCCGCGACACTGGCCCGCGGGGGCGAGGAGGGATGACGCCGCGTGAGACCGCTCCGTGCAGACGACCCCCGCGCCGTCGGCGGCTACCAGTTGCTTGGTGTCCTCGGTGGCGGGGGCATGGGCCGGGTATACCTGGCTCGCGGCGCCGGCGGCAGAACCCTGGCGGTCAAGGTGATCCGCCCCGAGTACACCGACGACCCCGCGTTTCGCGCCCGGTTTCGGCGGGAGGTCGACGCGGCCCGGAGGGTCGGCGGCCCATGGACCGCCCCGCTGCTCGACGCCGACCCGGACGCCGAGCACCCCTACCTCGTCACCGCGTACATCCCCGGGCCGTCGCTGACGCAGGCGGTGTCCGAGCACGGCCCGCTGCCAGCGCCCACCGTGCGCGCGCTCGGCGCCGGCCTCGCCGAGGCGCTGGTCGCCATCCACGGCGTCGGCCTGGTCCACCGGGACCTCAAGCCGTCGAACGTGTTGCTCAGCCTGGACGGGCCGCGGGTCATCGACTTCGGGATCTCCCGGGCGATCGACGCCTCGGTGCTCACCAGGACCGGCTCACCGATCGGCTCGCCCGCGTTCATGTCACCCGAGCAGGTCAGCGGCCTCGACGCGGGGCCGGCCAGCGACGTGTTCTCGCTCGGCTCCGTGCTGGTGTTCGCCGCGACCGGCACCGGCCCGTTCGACGGCTCCATCGTCGCCGCCGTGCTGCACAGCGTGGTCACCCGCGACCCGAGCCTCGCCGCCGTGCCCGCCGATCTGCGCGACCTCGTGCGGGCCTGCCTGGACAAGGACCCGGCGGCCCGGCCCACCCCGCCCGCCGTGCTCGCCGCGCTCGCGCCGGGCGGCGACGCGACCGCGCTGGTCGCGGCCGGCTGGCTGCCGGCCGACCTCGTCACCGGCATCAGCCGGCAGGCCATCGCCCTTCTCGACCTGGACGCGCCCGCTCCAGCCACCGGCCAGGCTTCGGGCCGCGCGACGGGTTCCTGGGGCAGCCACACGTGGAGCCCCGCGACGGCCACCACGCCGTCATCGCCTCGACCCGAGGCCGCCTCGATCCCCCCGCCTCCGCCCCCGGCCTCGCCGACGCGGACACCTACGCCGATGCCGGGGCCGGTGCCGGTGCCACCCGCGGGCGACCCTCGTCGGCGCCGGCTCATCACGGCCGCGGCCGCGGGCTTCCTGAGTCTCGCGATCGCCGCCCTGCTGGTCGTCGTCCTGCTGGTGGTGCCCGGCTCGAGGGGTGACGACGGACTCGAGGGCCTGGAGACGACCAGTCCCACCGGTTCCCCGGCCGTCTCCTCCCCGGCCGTCACCAGTGCGGCGCGCACCTCGAGCTCCGACGGCGGCTCCACGCGACCGAGCGAGACCGGCACGCCACGGCCCGGTGTCCTGCCCGCGGGCTACGTGGGGACCTGGGAGGGAGACGTGACCTCCCAGGATGGTCTCGTCTCGAAGGTGGTGATCACCTTGCGGGCAGGCGAGAGCGGGCAGACCCTCGGCAACGCGGAGTCCATCCTGACCAGGGTCCTCGGCGTGGACGTAAGCCCGCTGCGCTGCACGGGAGACCTGCGGTTCGCCGGGTTCGGCGGCCCCGGTGGCGACGAGGTGATCGTCGTGGACATCCCCGGCTCCGGTGAGAACCCGACCATCCTGGGCATGCAGGCGTGCACCCAGGGTGACGCCGTCCACCTGCGTCTGGAGCCCGACGGCAGGCTGACCTACATCTCCGGCTCCTCCGCCGCCGGCCGGCCGACCGGCGCCCTGGTCCGCCGGCCCTGACCGGCTCGGCGCCGCCGTCCGATGGATGGCCCGCCGGCTGCTCGCCGGGTTCGCTAGCGGTCGCGAAGGCGGTAGCGGCTCCAGGGCAGGGGGTCGCTCGGGCCGCGCCGCGGTGGAGGCTCGGCCGTGCCGGCGGTCGCCGGGTGCCGTGGCGCGGGAACCGCCGGCTCGACACCGGTGACGCGGGCGCCGGCGGCGACGGCCCGGGGGGCGGAGGCTCCGGCCGCGGACGCGACGCCAGCAGAGGCGGTGGGCGCCCGGCCGGTCTGGTAGCCGAGGGCGATCTCCGCGCGGGCCAGCCAGTCCAGGTCGAGCGCGGGGGTGACCCGCGTGAGCAGGGCGTCGAGGCGCTCGACGAGCGCGTCCGCCTCGGGGCCGCGGCGCTGGCGGCGGGCGGCGAGCGCCCAGCGGCTGGCCGCGTCCTCCAGGTCGCTCAGCGGGCTGGTGTCGTGCAGGCCGCGTCGGACGATGCCGGACAGCTCGCCGGACAGCCGGTTGGAGCCGGCCCGCTCGGCGAGGGCCACCAGGTCGGACGCGACGGCCAGCGCCCGCCCCCAGGCGAACAGGCCGGCGTGGCGGCGGGGCAGCGAGGCCAGCTGGCTGACCCAGCTGGTCGTCACGCCGAGCGCGCGAGCCAGGTCGCCGAGGCCTCGGCGGGAGCCGTCCTCCGGAAGCAGCTGGTGGATCGTCATCGCCTGCAGGCTCGCCCGGTTGTCGGCCAGCTCGCGTAGCGCCCGCCACCGGACCGCCGGGGGCGCCTCGGCCCACAGCCGCATCATCCCCGTCAGCAGCTCGTCCACCGCCGGGTCGATCTGATCATCACGCCGACTCATCCGTGAAGACGCCCCTCACCTCGTGTACTGCCGCTTAACCTCCATTAAGTCACAATAAACGATGACGCACTGTCGCCGATAGATACGAATCTGTAGGTTCCCGTGCCGCGCGTCGTTTCCCAGGCCGGATGTCGCCTCCCTGGCGAAAACGACAAGATCCAGGCAGGCGATCTTCTGTGCGCTTCGGCTCGTGGTCGCGGGCGCGGGCTCGACTAGGCGCTCTCTCTCACGGGGTTGTTGACATCGCCTCGCCTCGAACGCCGCGCTGTTCGCGCCAGAGGAGCGGCTCAAGGTGTAGGCCGTAGGCCGTCCATCAGAATGTTCAGCAGCCGACCTGCTCTGGCGTCGTCGGGTGGGTGGGCCACGGTGAAGATGCCGATGAGGCTGGCGGCGATGTCTTCGGCGGTGACATCGGAGCGGAGCTCGCCCGTCGCACGGCCGGCGGCGAGGATGGCGTCGATGGCTGCGAGCAGCTCGGTCCTGGTCTGGGCATGGGCGATCTCGCCTGATTCGATCATCGCGAGCAGTGTGTCGAGCATGCCGTTCTTGGTCGCAATCCAGTCCCCGAACAGGTCCATCCAGCGTCGTAGCGCCGCGGGCGGGGGAAGCTGGGCGAGTAGCTCGCGGGCGCCAGCGGTGAGCCGCGCGACCTGATCACGGTAGATCGCGTCGACGAGAGACTCGCGGGTGGGGAAGTGTCGGTAGAGCGTGGCGATGCCGACCCCAGCTTCGCGTGCGATCGCGCGCATGGACGGCTCAGTGCCGTCGGCAGAGACGAACACGCGGGTCGCCACGTCGAGGAGCTGGTTGCGGTTGCGGGTCGCGTCCGCACGCAGCGCGCGAGTGTCTGACTCTGCCAAAACGGAACACGCTCCGATTGTGGTACGGTGCCCACTCCAAACGGAGCATAGTCCGTTTTCGTCGCCGTCCGTCGCCGCCAAGGGAGACACGCGAGCATGCAGGAACCGGGCGTCCACACGTCGGCGACCACCAGCCGAGCGATCCGGCTCGAGTCCTTCGGCGGACCCGAGGTCCTGAGCCTCCGCGAGGTACCCGCGCCGCGGGCCGCCTCCGGGCAGATCCGCGTGCGGGTCACCGCGGCTGGACTGAACCCGATGGACTGGATCATCACCTCCGACGCGGACACCGCCACACGATTCGGCCTGACCCTGCCGTCCGGGTTCGGAACCGACTACGCCGGGGTCGTGGACCAGGTCGGTGACGGCGTGACCGCGTTCGCGGTCGGCGACCGGGTGTTCGGTGGCGCCCTTTCCCGCGCGGTCGCCGACCATGTCGTCATCGACGTGGCAGGGGCCATCGCGGTGGGCGGCGACGCGCACAGGACCCCCGACGGAGTCGACGACCGCACCGCCGCCACCCTCGCCATTGCGGGGTGCACGGCCGCGGCCGCCCTTGCCGTCGTCAACCCGGGACCGGGCGACACGCTGCTCATCGGCGGCGCGGGAGGTGGCGTCGGCGTGTTCGCCGTCCAGCTCGCCCGCCTCGCGGGCGCACGAGTGATCGGGACGGGATCGGCGACATCAGCCGACGCCCTGCGCGCCCTCGGGGCCGAGCCGGTCGCCTACGGCGACGGCCTGCTCGACCGAGTCCGCGCCATGGCTCCCGCCGGCGTCACCGCGGCGATCGACCTGTACGGGACAGAGACAATGCAAGTGGCACGAGAACTTGGCGTGCCTGACGAGCGCATCACCACCATCGCCGCACAGGTCGACGGGATCACACCAGCGAACGGCGCCAACGCCGCCCCCGGCGCCATCGAGGAGATCGCTCACCTGGTCGCGGCGGGCCAGCTCCGTGTGCCCATAGCGGCGAGTTTCCCGGTGGAGCAGATCCGCGCGGCAGTCGAGCTTCAGGCCAGCCGGCATGTGCACGGCAAGGTCGTCATCGACCTCTAGCCTTCGCCTGTCGAGGCAATTGTGATCTTGGGAGGTCTCGCGCGCATCGGTTGTTCACGTGGCTGCTGCTCGGTGGCGGCACTGGGGTCGCAACAGATGGGGCCGTGGTGCACCACTGATCAGGGGCGGCCGCAGATGACCTCGGTGCCCGGGTGTTCTCGCAATAGCCTCGCTGTCGCACCCAGGTCGCAATTGTCGATCAACGGGCCGAGATCGGTCCGATCACAAGATCAGCTTTAGATTCCGAGGGTTGGTCCAGGGCGTGGCCTGGTGGACGCGCCGGCGCCAGTCAGGCCGCGGCGGCCGACGAGGGCGGCACGGGCAGGCCGGCCAGGGTCGCGTCGACGACGGCGACGAGTTCAGCCCGGTCCAGCCCAATCCCGATCAGGGAGCCGATGCCCCGGAAGTCGACGACCAGCAACGTCGCCAGCGTGACCGGCTCGGCCGCTGGATCGAGGTCGCCGTTGCGCTGCGCCGCCCGCAGGCAGTCGGCCAGGGCCGCCCGCTGCGCTTCGAAGCCCTGGCGTAGCCGTGCCGTGGCGTCCCGGTCGCGGCCGGCCAGCTCGACGGTGAAGCGGCTGGTCATGCAGGCCAGCTGCTCGGGGTCGTTCAGCTGCCGGTCGACGGAGTCGATGAAGTAGGCCCGCAGGCGCTCCATCGCGGTCTCGTCCGGGCCGGCCAACGCGGCTGCGCCGGACGCCTCGTCCTGGTCGCAGTAGTCCCCCAACGCGGTCAGGAACAGCGTGCGCTTGTCGCCGAAGGCGGCGTAGAGGCTGCCGCGGCCGAGCCCCGTCGCGGCCGAGATGTCATCGAGGCTCGTCCCGTCGTAGCCGTTCTTGCGGAACTCGCGCTCGACGGCCGCCAGCACCTCCCGCCGGTCAAAGCCAGGTGGGCGCCCCATCGGGCGATCGTATCCACGGATCTGATTGTTGGCGGAATAGTCCAGAACCCTCGGAGTTCTTTACTGAACAGTCCAGATCGTTGGGCCTCCATGCCGACCGGGCGCCGCGCCGCACACGCCGGGCCCCCGACCGCGAGATGCGAGCCACCTCATGACTCAGCAGGAAGCCCAGCCCGACCGGGCCGGTCCCAATCTCGGCGCCGTCCCGCCCATCCCGAGCCAGCGCCGTGCGGGCGCCGGCGCCCGGCCCGTCTCCCCGGCCCTGCTGCTGGCGATCCTGTCGATCGCGAGCTTCCTGGCCCAGCTCGACGTGTGGGTCACCAACGTCGGCCTGCCCGACATTGGGCGCGGCACCCACGCCGGTTCCCTGGCCGACCTGAGCTGGGTGCTCAACGGCTACGCGATCGTCTACGCCGCGCTGCTGGTGCCGGCCGGCCGCCTCGTGGACCGGTTCGGCCGCAAGGGTGGCTTCCTGCTCGGCCTGACCGTGTTCGCCGTCGCCAGCATCGGCGCCGGCCTGTCCGGCGACATCTGGGTGCTGGTCGGGTTCCGGGTCCTGCAGGCCGCCGGCGCGGCCCTGCTCACCCCGGCCAGCCTCGGCCTGGTGCTGCTGACCGCGCCGGCGGCGAAGATCGGCACCTACGTGAAGATCTGGTTCACCACCGGCGCGCTGTCGGCCGCCTCCGGCCCGGTGCTGGGTGGCCTGCTCGTGGAGGCGTCCTGGCGGTGGCTGTTCCTGGTGAACATCCCGGTCGCGGTGGCCGCGATCGTGCTGGGCGCCCGCTACCTGCCCAGCAGCCGGGACGCCGGCGACCACCTGCCCGACCTGCGCGGCGGCGGGCTGCTCATCGTCGCGATCGGCGCGCTGGCCCTGGGGCTGGTCAAGGCGCCGGACTGGGGCTGGTCGAGCGTCCAGGTGGTCGTCGCGTTCGTCCTCGCGGCGGTCGCGCTGGCGTCGTTCCTGGCCAGCTCCGCCCGCCACCCGGCGCCGGTCGTCACCCTCTCCCTGTTCCGGGACCGGGTGTTCACCACCGCCAACCTGGTGGCCACCGTCGCCTTCATGGCCTTCGGGATCGAGCTGCTCTCGACGATCCTGTGGCTCCAGGGTCACTGGCACTACTCGGTGATCCGCACCGGGCTGGCCTCCACGCCTGGCCCGGTGATGTTCGCGGTCGGCTCGGCGGTCGCGGAGACCCTCCAGGCACGTACCCGGCTGCGAGCGGGACGGATCGCGGTCGCGGGCGCGCTGCTGGCCGCCGTCGGTACGATCATGCTGACCCGCCTGGTCACCGACGAGCCCCGGTTCGTGGCCGCGTTCCTGCCGACCTGGGTGGTCCTCGGCCTGGGTTACGGCCTGGCGGTGCCGACCGCGATCACCCGGGCCACGGTCGGCCTGCCACCAAAGGACTCCGCGACCGGCAGCGCGATCGTGACGATGGCCACCCAGCTCGGCTCGGTCATCGGGATCAGCGTCCTGGTCGCGATCCTGGGCCGCGCCTCCGGCGCGGCGAGCCACGCGGTCTTCCAGCACGCCTGGTACGTGTCGGCCGGAGCGCTCGTGGCAGCGGCCCTCGCCTCGTTCGGCCTGGACTCACGAGCCACGCCGCCGTCCCGACCCGACCTCCCACCGGCCGGAACGAGTGCCGCCGACGCCAGCGAACCGGAGGCAGCGGCCCGGGTGTGAGGACGCCGCCGGCTCAGGCCGGCTCGGTATCCACGGCCGCCGGCGCGGCGGGCGTGGCATCCGGGCCGGCACCGCCGAGCCGCCCCGGGCCGGTCCGCGCCGGCGACTGGCCTGGCTGCTGCTGGCGGACCGGGACAGCCGGTTGCGGAGGATCGTGTCGCAGCCGTTCCAGCTCGTGGCGAGGGTCGAGGGCGCGGCGCGTCGTCATGTGCCGGACTTCGTCGCGGTCCGCGAAGATGGCCTGGTCACGGTGGTGGACGTGAAGCCTCGTCGGCGGCTGGCCGACGAGAAGGTGGCGTTCACTTTCGCGTGGACCGGGCAGGTCGCGACCGCTCACGGCTGGGCGTTCGAGGTCTTCAGCGAGCCGGACGGCCACGCCCCTCGCCGTGTCTTGGCTTGATCCCCTCGACAGTACGCACTGAGGCGGATGCCGAGCACACCTTCGGTAAGCCCCAGGTAGCACACGATTTCGATCTTGCGGCCGATGTGGCGGCGTGCATGTGGATCCAGCATGGTGCACGTGACCCAGATCGTCGAGGGACTGCGGATGTCCCCCCTGGAAGTCCTGCTGGTGCTCGGCGCGGTCGCCCTGGTGGTGGCGCGCTGGCTCCCCGCGGCTGCCCGTCGGCCACTGACGTTCGGCTCGGTGGCAACCGTCGCGCTCTCCGGACTGGTGCTGGGCGTGGTGGGGCTGCGCTGGCAGGTGGTGCCGGTACTCGTCGGCGCGGCTGCGGCCGCCCCGTTCGCCCTCGCTCCGCTACTGCCCCTACGCGATGACCGCTCGCCGCGCCGGGCCCCATGGTGGCTCGCGCTGCCAGGATCGGCGCTGTGCCTCGGTCTGATCGCCTCGGGCCCCGCGACAGCCTGGGCACTGCCCAGGCCGGTGTTCCCCAAGCCGTCGGGGAGCTCCGCCGTTGGCACCAGCGTGGTGCAGTGGACGGACCCGGCGCGCGCCGAGACCGCCACGGCCGACCCCCACGACCGACGCACGGTCGTGGTCCAACTCTGGTACCCCGCGCGGCAGAGCCCCGCAGGCGCGCAGCGCGCCCCGTACCTGGGACGCACGCAGGCCGAGGCGCGCACCGTCTCCGACGCGCTGGCGCACTATGTCGGCGTCCCCGGCTTCCTGCTCGACGGCCTTCCGCGGGCGCGCACGCACGCGGTGCCCGACGCCCCGCCGGCCCCCGGAGGCGAACGGTTCCCCATCGTGCTGTTCTCCCCCGGGGCGGGAGGAGTGCGAACGCAGAACACGGCGTGGGCGGAGGAGCTGGCCAGCCACGGCTATGTCGTCGCGGCCCTCGACCACCCCTACGACTCCGCGGCCGTCGTGCTCACCGACGGCCGCGTGATCCGTACCAGGCTCGGCGCCACCAGCGACCGGGCAGAGGGCGAAAATCAAGCGGCCTCCGCGACCGCGATCCGCGCCGCCGATCTCAGCTTCGTCCTCACCCAGCTCGACCGCGTGGAGCACGGGCAGATCCCTGGCCCCCTGTCCGGACGTCTCGACACCGCGCGGGTCGCGGTGACCGGCCACTCCTTCGGCGGCAGCGCCGCACTGCAGGCAGCCCACCAGGACCCCCGGTTCGCGGCCGTCATCGACCTGGACGGCTATTCCCACGACCCCACCCCGCGCCCCTACCACCAACCGGCGCTCGCCCTCACCAGCACCATCGGCACACCCAGCCCGGACTACCTCCCCCGCCTCACCAAGGTCCTCAGCCTCAGCGCCGGGCCCAGCTACCTGCTCACCGTCCCCGGCGCCGCGCATCTCACCTTCACGGACGCGCCCCTCTACCTACCGCCCGTGCCTTCGATCGTCGGCTCGCCGGGCCGCACCGGGGGTCTGCGGGTCACCGCCGGCGCCTGTCTCGCCTTCCTGGACCACGTGCTCCTGGGCAGGCCCGGCGACACGGCCGACGCGCTGTCCAGCTACGGCGACCTCAGCGTCGTCCAGCCGGACAGCCGGCGCTAAGCCAGCTTGGCTTCAAGCCCCGCCAAGATCAATTATTGATGGGACTTGTCGTTCGCCATACTGCAGACGCTGATCGGCTCGCTGACCGGTCTCCCTGACCCCAGCGGCTCGGGGCCATGCTCTCCGTCGTGGGCGCGGTACCGCACCCGCATCCGGCGAGTCCGTGGCCCAAGATCAGTCGGCACGCCGCTGATCGTCCTTGGTCGACCAGGCGACCGCTGCCCGACGCTGTCCGTAGGTGCGACCGGCGTCCGGCCGCCCGAAACCGCGATCCAATGAGAAGGTGTCAGCTTGCCCGGGACGCCGAACTATCGCAAGCGCGCGTCATGCCAGGCATAGCGACCACCCGCCAGCCAGACGGACGGAGAATCGGCCAGGTCCGGCGACGTCGACACCGAGTGGGCGCCCGAGTAACCCGGCCGTCGACCTCGCCGCAGAACTGCTTGGAAGATCAACCGGGGACCTACAGGGGTTCCTCGAAAAAGTCCGGGAGCTGTGTCGGATCGGGGTGGAGGTGTTCGTAGTAGGGGTGAGGGCCGCCCACGAGGGGCACCCCGAAACGCAGGAGATGATCAGAGATGCAGTACCTGGTTTCCGTGATCTTTGACGGGCCCGGCCTCGCCACTCCGGACGAGGAGGCCGCGATCGACGTGTTCAACGAGGGGCTCGTGGCCAAGGGCCACTGGGTCTTCGCCGGCGGCCTCGGGGTGCCCGACACGGCCACGGTGATCGACAACCGAGGCCAGGAGGCGATGGTCACCGACGGGCCCTTCGTGGAGTCGAAGGAGTTCCTCGCCGGCTTCTGGATCATCGAGGCCGCGGACCTCGACGTGGCGCTCAAGCTGGCGGCCGAGGGGTCGAAGGCCTGCAACCGGAAGGTCGAGGTCCGGCCGTTCCTGTGAACCGAGCCGACGTCCGGGAGGCGATCGCACGGGCCCACCGCGAGGAGTGGGCGCGGGTGGTCGCCTCCCTGACCAGGCGTTTCGGTGATCTCGACATCGCCGAGGAGGCCGCGGCCGAGGCGTTCGCGGCCGCGGTGGAGCACTGGCCGGCCGACGGCGTGCCGCCCAACCCCGGCGCCTGGCTGACCACCACCGCGGGCCGCAGGGCCATCGACCGGATCCGGCGCGAGAGCAAGCGCGATATCAGGCAGAAGGAGGCTCAGCTGTTGTACGACGACGACCCGCCCGAGCCTCTCGGCGCCATCGACGACGAGCGGCTTCGGCTGATCTTCACCTGCTGCCACCCGGCGCTCGCGATGGAGGCCCGCGTGGCGCTGACGCTGCGCATGGTCGCCGGTCTGACCGTGCCCGAGATCGCCCGCGCCTTCCTGGTCCAGGAGACGGCCATGGGGCAGCGGATCACCCGCGCGAAGGCCAAGATCAAGGCGGCCCGCATCCCCTATCGGGCGCCGTCCGCGGAGGATCTCCCGGCACGCGTCCGCGGCGTGCTGGCCGTCCTCTACTTCGTCTTCAACGAGGGCTACCTGGCGACCGGTCCCGACACCGATCCCGTACGTCATGACCTGACCGCCGAGGCGATCCGGCTCGCTCGCCTGATCCGTGCCCTCATGCCGCGGGACGGTGAGGTGGCCGGGCTGCTGGCGCTGATGCTCCTGACCGAGGCCCGCCGCACCGCCCGGGTATCGGCGAGCGGCGAGCTGGTCGCCCTTGGCGAGCAGGACCGCGGCGCCTGGGACGCGGCGCTGATCGCCGAGGGTCATCGGCTGGTGCGCGAGCGCCTGGCCGCCGCGGTGGCCCCTGGCCGCTACCAGATCCTCGCGGCGATCAACGCCGTGCACACCTCCGCCCGCGACATGCGCGACACCGACTGGTCGCAGGTCGTCGCGCTGTACGACCAGCTCGCCCGTCTCGACCCCTCGCCGATCGTCGCCCTCAACCGGGCCATCGCGATCGCCGAGCTCGACGGCCCGGAGGTGGCATTGGCGGCCGTCGACCGCCTCGAGGGCAGGCTGGCCGGATATCACGCCTACCACGTGACCCGCGCCGACCTCCTACGCCGCCTCGGCAACAGCCAGGAGTCCCGCGGCGCCTACGACAGAGCCATCGAGCTGGCGGGCAACACCGCCGAGACCGCCTACCTGAGGCGCCGCCGCGACCAACTGGGGTAACGAGTCGACGTCAGCGGACGCCGGGGGCGATCGCGGGCGGGTAGCCGACCGGCGGTTCGGCCGCCCAGGCGCCGGCGCCGACCGCACCGGCGAAACCGTCGATGGCGGTGGCGATCCGCGGGTTCTCCACGAGCACGGTGTAGCGGGACATGATGTCGTCGAGGTGCGGGCGGAAGGCCGACAGACCGGCCGACACCCCGCCGCCGAACACGATGATCTCGGGTGCCAGCGCGTTCGCCAGGCAGGCCAGCACGATGCCCAGCGCCCTGCCGGCTCGGGCGACGAGGCGCGCGCACGCCGGCTCGACGGAGGCGAGCTTGACCACGTGCCCGGGCGTGACCAGCTCGGGCCGGCCCTCGACCGCCGCGGCGAGCGCCGGCGCGGAGCCGGTCCGGACCAGGTCGGCGCCCATCTCGGCCAGCGCCCGACCACCCGCGATGGTCTCCAGGCAGCCGATCGCCCCGCAACCGCACTTGCGGCCGTCCTCGGGCTCGACCGGCACGTGCCCGATCTCGCCGCCACGGCGGTGGTAGCCGAGTCGCAGCTGGCCGTCGGAGGCGATCGCGCCGCCGATGCCGGTGCCGAGCGTCACGAAGATCGCGTCGTTGGCCGCCGCGGCGGCGCCGTGGCGCAGCTGGCCATAGGCGAAGGCACGCGCGTCGTTGGCGAGGTTGACCGGCCGCCCGATGGCGTCCGCGAGCTCGGGGCCGATCGCTCGGGTGGGCCAGTCCCCGGGGATGTTCGGGACGACGAGCAGCTTGCCGGCGACCGGGTCGAGCGCGCCCGCCACCGCGATGCCGATCGCCCGAGCCTCCGGGACCTCGGCGGCGAGACCGGCGAGCGCGCGCAGCACGTCGTCGACGCCCGTCCGCGGCGTGGGCACCTGACCCTTGTTGGTCACCGTGCCATCGACCATGGTCACCCACTTGATCGACGTGCCGCCGAGGTCGAGGCCAAGAACCGGGTCCGTGCCCGCGCCGCCCGCGCGTGGTACGCCGTCCTGAGTCACCGCGCCATTCTCCGTCTCTCCCAGCGAGGCCGAACCACCTTCGGCCCAGTTGCCACCCAGTCGACGCGAGTGTCACCCAGTCGACGCGAGCCGCGGCCCATATCAGCCAGTAGCGCCCCGACTTTGGTGCCCAGTGCGCCACCCAGGGCCGCGCTATCGTCGCGCAGCCGCCGCCGGGTCGACCGGGCGGCTCCGACTGGCCGGCGGGAAGGTCGCTAGAGGCCAGCGCAGATGTTGTGGACCGGCGGTGCGACGGCGGCGAACCGGTCCGCGATCCAGCTGTACATCTCGGGAGAGGACGCGCCGACGACCGTGCTGTGATCCGCGATCGCGTAGCGGTGGTATTCGACCGCCGTACCGGCGGCGCACAGGTCGCGCACCACACCGTCCGTGATGGGCTGACGGATGACGTCGTCGATGTCGCCCTGCAGGACCAGCACAGGCGGCATCGGCGCTATGACCGAGGCGTGCTGGGCGGCGAACACCGAGGCGTAGGGCTCGGTGGTCAGCGGGTCGTGGACGAACACCGTCGTACCGGTCTGCCCGGCGCTTGCCACGAGCAGGTCCAGCGCGCACTTGTTCCGGGCGATCGACAACAGCCGCTTCCCCTGCGGGGTGAGGTCGTCGGAAAGCCGTACGCCGGGATCGATCACGGAGACACCTAGCGCCGCCAGCAGCAGGTAGGCGACCCCGTTGGGCTCGGCGAGCAGGCTGCGCAGCGAGTTCGGCAGGTCGGCCAGGGGCGCGGTCGCCACCACCCCGCGGAGGCGGAGTTCGGGCGCGTAGCGGGCGGCGAGCGCTCCGGCGGCCAGAGCGGCCTGGCCACCCTGCGAGTAGCCCCAGATGACCACGCTCGCGCCGGCGTGCGCCGCCGGGAGCTCCCGAGCGGCCCGGACCACGTCGAGCAGCGCCTGGCCCTCCGGACGGGCGACGTAGATCGCGTGCTCGCCGGGAGTGCCGAGCCCGATGTAGTCGGCGGCGGCGAGCACGTACCCCTGCGTCACCAGCCCGAGCGCGCCGCCGATGGCGGACAGCGGCGGGTTGGCCCTGGATGGCGCGCAGCTGTCGCCGACGCCGGTCGTGCCGTGCCCGAAGGCGACCACCGGCCGGCCCCCGGCCGGGACGGCGCCGCCCTGCCCGGCCGCCGGCGTGACGACCAGCCCCGACGCCGCGACGTCCGCGCCGTTCTGGTCGCGCGTGTGGTAGACGACCCGCCAGGCCGCCAGCCCGTCCGACGCGGCGAGCGCCGTCGCCGAGATCAGCTCGCCCGGCGCGCCCGGGCTGATATCCGCTGGTAGCTCGGTGCCCGCCTGCGTCGGCACGGTCGCCGCCGACGTGGCGGGCGCCGGGCGGGCACCACCGTCACCGCCGGAGCCGCAGGCGGCCAGCGACGCGGTCACGCACGCGACAGCCAGAGCCGCGGCGACGCCCGTCAGCCGTCGCCGTGCCCCTCGTCCGCCCGGTCCGCCCGGGGATCGCCGCGCCCGCACACATAGAGGTTAATCACCCCCTGTGTTCGCGAATGTTTCACGTGAGTCCATGACGGCCGATTTGGCCGGAGACACAACCGATCACTGATCTGCGCCAAAACCAGTGGCCCCAGGTCCAACTCGGCGTCGGGATCACGCGTCCTGGACCGGAACCGCGAGGCCCCACCGGCGACGGGTATGAACCAAGACACAGCGGCCGGGTCGGGTCGCTCGCCCGGCAGCCGCCGGCCGGGCGAGCGGAGGCGCTGGTTACCCTGATCTGGACCCACGGACTGGGCCATCGACGGGCGGGCATGCCGTTCCCGCGGGCGGCTGGCCATCCTCGCGTCCGCGTCCGCTCCCGGAGGCCCGCACTGTGACCACCTCGATCGCGGCGAACACGCTTGCCCTGCCCGCCTTCCTGAACGCCGACACCCTGGCCAAGGCCGGCCTCGTGGCGATCCTGATCCTCGTGTTCGCCGAGTCGGGACTGCTCATCGGCTTCTTCCTGCCGGGCGACTCGGTGTTGTTCACGTTCGGCATGCTGATCGCGCGCGGCGAGGTCTCCACCCCCATCTGGGTCGCCTGCCTGTTGATCGGCCTGGCGGCCGCGGCCGGTGACCAGACCGGCTACCTGTTCGGCCGCAAGGTCGGCCCCACGCTGTTCCGCCGCCCGAGCTCTCGGCTGTTCAAGCAGGAGAACGTCGAGAAGGCGCACGCCTTCTTCGAGCGGCACGGCCCCCAGTCGATCGTGCTGGCCCGCTTCGTGCCGGTGATCCGCACCTTCACGCCGATCATCGCCGGCGTGAGCCGGATGAACTACCGCACGTTCGTCATGTACAACCTGGTCGGTGCCGTGCTCTGGGGCTGCGGCGTCACCGCCCTCGGGTACTTCCTCGGCCAGATCGGCTTCATCCGGAACAACATCGAGGCGATTCTCGTCCTCATCGTCCTGATCTCGGTGGTCCCGATCGGCTTCGAGGTCCTGCGCGCCCGCCGCTCGGCCAAGCGCCGCGCTGGCGCTGGCGCCGCCGCCCGCTCTGAGAGAGGCGACGACGCGCTCTACGAGACGCTGGGGGACGACGAGGTACTTCCCATGGGCCACGACACGACCCAGGTCCTCGTCCGCTCGCGTCTTCGCCCGTCCGTCCAGCCGTCGACCGCGCCGCCCCGCCGGGCCGCCGGTGGCGGCCGCCACCGGCGTTGAGGGCTGGGCCCCCGCCCCGATCTGCCCGATCTGCCCGACCTACGCGAGCCGCACGGCCGCGAGCCGCAGCCGCAGGCCGACCCGTCACGGTGTCGCGGGCGCGGACCGTCCGCCGCGGGCCGCCGTCCCAACGGGATCCCGGGTTTCTGGAACTCCGACAGCGATGGCCGAGCACGCTCGGTGCCCACCGCGACGCGGCAGCAGAACCTGGGTGAAGCCGCCTGAGGCACGGCGGACACGAAAAATCCCGATCGCCTGCTCGTCGATACGGGGGGATTCGACGAGCAGGACGACCGAGACGAGGTTAGCTTACGCCATCTCGGGCCGGCACGGCACAACAGACGACATCTGAATACGCATCGTCTGGAACTCGCGGCACGTGAGCTCGCCGCGGGTGGAACTCAGAGCGCGTCGGTACCACGCTCGCCGGTACGCACCCTGGCCAGCGTGTGGACCGGGGTGATCCAGACCTTCCCGGCACCGCTCGCGGTACTCGCGGCCGAGCGCAGGATGACGTTGACGACGTCCTCCGCGTCGGCATCGTCGGTGACGATCTCCAGCCGAACGTTACTGACGGTCTCGTCGTGGAAGGCCTGCCCCCTATACGAACTGGTACGCCAAAGTTCCATACCGTAACCGGTTACCTGGCTAGTAGTCATGCCATGAATACCGAAAGTGGTCAGCGCGGCGCGCACGTCGGCCACCCGGTGCGGGCGGAGAATTGCGGTGACAAGCTTCACGACCAGGCCCCACTCATGCGCTCGGACTGCGGGTTTTCGTTCCGCCAAAGCGTAGAGCCGACGCGTGCCGGGCCGCGCTGCCCACCCTTGCTCTTCTGGAGGAACGCCGTATGTCGCTGGCCGACCGCGCACTGGCGCCGGACCCGCTCGACCTGCTGCCGCCCGCTCCCGGCTTCGCCGTGGCGAGCACGGACCTGACCGACGGCGAGCCGCTGCCCCTGGCCCAGGTGCACAGCAGCGCCGGTGGGGAGGACCTCTCTCCGCAGCTGTCCTGGTCCGGGTTCCCGGCCGAGACGGCCAGCTTCGTCATCAGCTGCTACGACCCGGACGCGCCGACGGGCTCCGGGTTCTGGCACTGGGTGCTCGTCGACGTCCCGGCCTCGGTCACCGAGCTCGCGACCGGCGCGGCCTCGGGCGACCTCACCGGTCTGCCCGCGGGCGCCTACCACGTGGCGTGCGACTGGGGGACGAAGAACTACGGCGGCGCGGCACCGCCGGCGGGCGACCGCCCGCACCGGTACGTGTTCGTCGTCCACGCGGTGGACGTGCCGAAGCTGGAGATCAACGACGCGGTCTCGCCCGCCGTCGTGGGCTTCAATCTCGCGTTCCACACGCTGGCCCGCGGCGTCCTGCGAGCGACCTACCAGCACTGAGTCATCTACCAGCACTGAGCGCCGGGCCGGCGGCCAACCCGGGCAGGTCGGGCTCAGCGCCCGATCGCGGCCGCGAGGCCCCCGGGATACCGTGACGACGCGGGGGCGGGAGCCCAGCAACCAGGACAAGGAGAGCGTCCGATGATGCGCAAGCTTGCGTTGATCGCCGCGGTGGCCAGTGCCGCCGCGCTGGCCGCCCGCTGGCGCCGGGACAAGGGCGAGCAGATCGATCTGTGGCGGGAGGCGACCTCCGCCAGCACCGGCCAGGACTGACCCGCGGAACTGTTCGGGCTGTTCGGTTCGGGCTGTTCGGGCTGTTCGCGCGCAGGCCCGGCCGGCTGACATCGCCGAGTCAGGCCGGAACGCTGGCTGTGTCCTCGGCCGGTGGTCGAGGGCGCCGGCCTCGGCCGATGGTCGCGCCCAGGACGGCGAGCAGCACACCGCCCATGAAGATGATCGTGGCCATCACGTTCACCTGCGGCGGGACGCCGACCCTGGTCGCCCCGAAGACCCACAGCGGGAACGTGAGCGTCCCGCCCGCGTTGAACTGCGTCATGATGTACTCGTCGATCGACAGCGAGAACGCGAGCAGCGCACCCGACATGACGCCCGGGAAGATGATGGGCAGCGTGACCAGCCGGAACGTCGCGAACGGACCGGCGCCCAGGTCGCGGGCCGCCTCCTCGAGGCTCAGGTCGTAGCTGGCCAGCCGCGTACTGACCACCACCGCGACATACGCGATGTTGAACATCGCGTGCGCGATGAGGATCGTCAGGTATCCGCGCGGGATGCCAAGCGTGATGAACAGCGACAGCAGTGACGCGCCGAGCACCACCTCGGGCGCGGCGATGTTGGCGAACAGCAGCAGGTTCACGGCGCCCTTGCCGCGGAACGCGTGCTTGCCGATCGCCATGCCGATCATCGTGCCGAGCACGGTCGCGATGAGGGTCGACAGCAGCGCGATCGTGAGCGAGTTCTCCAGCGCGGTGGTCAGGTCGGGAATGGCGCCGATGCGCTTCCACCAGGTGAGGGTGAATCCCTGCCACGTGTTGTTCTGCTTGCTGTGCGTGTCGTTGAAGCTGAAGACGATCATCGAGATGATCGGCGCGACCAGCCACAGCAGGATCACCCAGGTGTAGAACCGCAGCAGGTGCTCGCCGAGCCGGCCGCGCGGACGCCTGGCCCTGGGCCGGCCCTTCGGCGTCGTGGACGTGGCCGTGGCTTCTGCCGTGGCCGTGGCAGTGGCGGCCGCGGCCGCAGCCGAGGCACCGGGCGCGGCCGTGCTCATCGGGTGCCCATCTCGAAGACGTCGCGGGTGCCCAGCACGCGCGCGTAGACGAAGATCCCGATGAGCAGGATCACCATCAGGATGAACGAGATCGCGGACGCCAGCGGATAGTCCGCGTTCGTCAGGAACGTGGTCTGGATGATGTTGCCGATCATCGTGTCGCCCGTGCCGCCGAGGATCGAGGCGTTGACGTAGTCCGAGGTCGCGGGCACGAAGGTGAGCAGCACCCCGGCGAACACGCCGGGCATCGACAGCGGCAGCACCACCCGGCCGAACACCGCCGCCCGGCCCGCGTAGAGGTCGTCGGCGGCCTCGAGCAGCTTCGGGTCCATCCGCTCCAGGGCGACGTAGATCGGCAGCAGCATGAACGGGAACGAGTTGTAGGTCAGGCCCCCGATGACCGCCGTCGAGGTGGCGAGCACCCGGAAGTCACCCGGCAACAGGCCAAGGTCCTTCAGGTTGCCCAGCAGCACGCCGTCGTCGGCCAGCAGGAACTTCCAGGAGACCGTCCTGATCACGAACGAGACGAAGAACGGCAGCAGGACCAGGAACAGGTAGGTCGAGCGGCGCCGTCCGCCGTGGAAGGCGATCCAGTACGCCATCGGGTAGGCGAGCACGACGCACAGGACGGTGCAGATCCCGCCGTAGACGAAGGACCGGATGAACTGGTCGGAGTACTGCCTGATCGCGTCGGGGTAGACCGCGAAGTGGAAGGTCTGCGCGAAGCCGTCCACGACGTTCCCGGTCTGCAGGGAGACCGAGAGCATGACCAGCATCGGGACGACGAAGAAGATGGCGAGCCACAGCCCGCCCGGCAGCGCCAGCAGGTACGGGGCCAGCGGCGAGCGCCACCGCCCGCCCCGCCGCCTGCCCCGGGGGCCAGGGGCCCCCGGGGCAGGGGCGACGGGGGCCGCGGACTCGGCGGTCACGACTGGTAGACCGGCTGGAAGATCTTGTTCCACTCGGTTTCCTCGTCGGTGGTGAGGACGCGGAAACGGTGGGTCTTCGCGAGGTCACTCTCGCTCGGGAAGATCAGCGGCGAGTCGGCGAGCGCCGGGGAGACGTCCTGCTTGGCCGACGGCACCGGGGTGATGTAGTTGATGTACTCGGCCAGCATCGCGGCGATCTCCGGCTTGTACACGTAGTCCATGTAGGTGATCGCGTCGACCGGGTGCTGGGCGGTGATCGGGATACACAGGTTGTCGGTCCAGAGGATCCCGCCCTCCTTGGGCACGACGAACCGCAGGTTCTTGCCTTCCGCGACCTGCTGGTACACGTCCCCGGACCACGCCATCGAGATCCACAGGTCACCGGACGCCAGTGCGTCGATGTAGTCCTGCGTGTAGTACTTGCGGACGATGCCGTCGGTGCGCTGCTTGTTCAGCTTCTCGGCGGCCTTCTTCCAGTCGTCCGGGGTGGACTTCTCCGGGTTCACCCCGATGCCGACGAGCGCCAGGTTCGGCAGGTCGAGGTTGTCACCGAACATGCCGACGTGGCCCGCGAACTTCGGGTCGAACAGGTCCTCGTAGCTGGTGATCTCCCGGCCGGTCTTGTCCGGGTCGTACGCGATGCCGGTGAGGCCGGACTGCCAGGCGACCGTGTACTTGTTCCCCGGGTCGTACGACGGGTTCTTCACGCTGGCGTCCGCGTTCGCCGCGAACGTCGGCAGCTTCGCCTGGTCGAGCGGCGCGAGATAGCCGAGCTGGATGAACTTGTCGAGGAAGATGCCGTTGGTGATGACGATCAGGTCGGCACCGATCGACTTCCCGGCGGCGAGGCTCGGCCGGACCTTGCCGAAGTACGACTCGTTGTCCTGGATGTCCTCGCGGTAGTTGACCTTGATCCCCGTGTCGGCCTTGAACTTGTCCAGCGACGGGTTGGACTTCCCGTCGTCCGACACGTCGATGTAGAGCGGCCAGTTCGAGAAGTCGAGCGTGTTGGTCTTGGTCTTGCCGGCCCAGAAGTCGCTGGGCGCGACGCTGGCCGAGTCGTCCTTCTTCTCGCCCTTGACCCCGCAGGCGGCCAGCAACGCGGCCGCGCCGGCGAGGCCACCCAGCCGGAAGACGTCGCGACGGCCCAGCCTGGGCTGGGTCAGCCCGCGCAGGAGCGCCGGGTCGACGGCTGAGCCAAAGGAGGTGCGAGAATGATCTTCTTTCGCACCTCCGGCGGCCGCTGTCCCGAGGGTCGCGGGGGCGGGCGCCTGGTGCGCGCCGGGACGGTCCGAGCTGTCGTGAGTCGTCACGATGGGGGTCCTCCACGGGTGCAGTCGAACTGTGGTTCTTGGCTTACGTGGGTGGCCCGGAGGGTCAGCCGGTGGTGGGCACCTGGTCGGCGCCCCCCGGCGCCAGCGCGCAGAAGTGGTCCGACCGCCAGGACAGCCACACCTCGTCGCCACGGCTCGCGAGGTCGCTCGCGTCCGCGCTGTTCTGCCAGAAGACCGTGAGCTCGTCACCCCCCGGCGTGAACACCGTGTAGGTGGTGTTGGTGCCCAGGTAGACGACCTCGGTGACCCGCCCGCGCAGGATGCAGACGTCCCCGTCCGGTCGCTCGGCGGTCATCTCGATCTTCTCGGGGCGGACGGAGAGCTCGACCACCGAGCCGGTGGACACCTCGCCCAGCTCGGGAACCACGTCGATCATCATTCGCTCGTCCACGCCGGTGTCGAGCGTCGCGACCCGACCGGTCCCCTCGGTGGTCACCGTGCGCACGGTGCGGCGCATGACGTTCGAGACGCCGATGAAGCCGGCGACGAACCGGGTGCGCGGCCGCTCGTAGAGCTCACGCGGCGCGGCCAGCTGCTCGATCCGGCCCTTGTTCATGACGGCGATGCGGTCCGACATGGTCAGCGCCTCGCTCTGGTCGTGCGTCACGTAGACGAACGTGATCCCGACCTCGCGCTGGATCCGCTTCAGCTCGATCTGCATGGTCTGGCGCAGCTTGAGGTCCAGCGCGCCGAGCGGCTCGTCGAGCAGCAGGGCCCGCGGCCGGTTGACCAGCGCGCGGGCGAGCGCGACTCGCTGCTGCTGGCCGCCCGACAGCTCCCGGGGCCGGCGGTCGGCGAGCGCGCCGAGCTCGACCAGGTCGAGGATCTCGCCAACCCGGCGGCGTACCTCGCCGCGGGCGACGCCCTTGCGCTTGAGGCCGAACGCGACGTTGCCCGCGACGTCGAGGTGCGGGAAGAGCGCGTAGCTCTGGAAGACCAGGTTGACGTCGCGCTTGTTCGGCGGGACGGACGTCACGTCCAGGCCGTGCAGCAGGATCTGGCCACGGCTGGGCTCCTCGAACCCGCCGATCATGCGCAGCGTGGTCGTCTTGCCGCAACCGGACGGGCCGAGCAGGGAGAAGAACTCGCCCTCGGTGATGCGCAGGTCGATGGTCTCGACGGCACTCACCGCGCCGCGGCGCGACATGTACTCCTTCGCGACGCCGACCAGCTCGATCGCGGGCGAGGTGTCACCCGTTCCACCCGTGGGCACCGTCGTGGACACCTGGGTGGACAGCGACGTCGCATCATCCACCGCGTCCACGGCGGACACCGGCCCCTCGTCCGCGGTCACCGCCAAGCTCGCACCCGCCCTTCTCACTTTCCGTGACAGATCTACGGCAACCCGTAGAAGTTACGCACTGACGCCGAGCCAGACTGACAGCGGAACAAGACCTCGACAAGGGATCCGACGTAAAGGTTCGATTTCCCGGCTGAATCGGGGCCCATCGACGCCTCGCGCCAGGGATTCCGCTCCCGGGCGTTCGCCGGCGCGTCGGCCAGCCGGAAACCCCGCGGACCCGCCACCTGCGTGGACCGGCCGAGGACGCCGAGCGCGGTCCCGGGGCGTTCGGGTGACGCTGCTCCCCCAGGGAAAGTGTCCGCACACGGATGGATACCAGCCGACGTGGTCTCGACGTGGCACTGCCCTTCAGGTGGTCAGCGTGCGGGCGGAGCGTGTCCGGGAAGCCCCAGGGGCACCAGTGAGGTCCAAGCCACGGACCGTGACCTACTCCGAACGACTCCTCGGGTGGGTCAGCGCCTCCGCCGGGACGGGCAGCGTCGTGGGACGCCCGCCAGCTGGCCGGCTACGTCTCGCCGGCGACGTCGACCACCCACGGGCATCGTGCGGGCCACGGCCAGCCCAAACGACGTTCGACCACGTCGACGTCGGCTGTGGATGGGCAGCGTCCAGGACGCGGTCCTGGGGACGCGGTCCATGGGTGGGCGACGTCGCGGCATGGCCTCGGGCCGTCCGACAGGCGGCGTGGCCCGCGGAGGCTCGGTTGGACGGGCGGGCCGGGGTGGCCCATCGTGAGCTGGTGGCCACCGAGACTCGGTCCGGCACCCGGGAGCCGGGCATCCCACCGTCCGCCCGGGAGACGCACGTCACGCCCGCCGGCTCCGGCTACGTCCCCTCGCCGGTCCCGCACGACCTGCTCGCGGGCGTGGCCACCGGGCATCGGCGGCTGCTCGCCCTCGCCTCGGCCGTCGATGACCACGTCGTCGCCCGCCCGTCGCTGCTTTCCGGCCGGACCGTCGGGCACGTGCTGAGCCACCTGGCTCACGACGCCGACACCCACGCCGGGCTGTTCGAGGGGGCGTCCGAGGCCGCGACGGTCGCGAGGCGGGCAGTCCAGGCCGAGACGAGGCCGGCCACGGACCTGGACGCGGCCGCCCTCCGACCGGCGGCGGTGATCCGCGATGACCTGGCAAGGGCCATCGTGGCGCTCGAACGCGCCTGGGACCGCACCCACGTCGATGTCTGGCGGACCGGGCTCGCTTACCACCGAGGGGCACCGACGAGCCTGGCCGACCTGGTCTTCGCGCGCTGGCGTGAGGTCGAGGTACATCTCGTCGACCTCGGGCTCGTCGACAAGGGCGGTCCTGGCTGGGCCGACCTGCCGGCGACCTACGTCGACGCCGAGTGGGCGTGGAGCGCGGCGCGCCTGCCGGGACGGTTGCCACCGGAGGTCACCGTGCTGCTGGCGCCGGGCGACCGGCCGTCACGCGCCTGCGGAGCCGGTCCACGGGTGGTCACCGTGCGGGCCTCGACCCAGGAGACGTTGCGCTGGCTGCTCGGTCGCCTGCCCACGGCGGCCATCCCGGCGGACTGGCCGCCGCTCGCTCCCTCGAGCTGACTGACCGAAAGGGCCCTCCCCGGTTCGCGGCACGACGCCCACCAGGCACGGTGCTCTCCGGTGGTCACCGTCTCGAATGGTCACCGTGTCGAACCGAGCCACGCTGTTGGCGGCCTACCACCCTGGCAATGCGTCGCGCTGGGGAGGCAGAGGGACAATGGTCGGGTGCGCGCGCAACATGCCGGTATGGCCGGCTTTCCTGGCCGTCAGAGCCGCCGGACGCGCGCTGCTGCTCAGCTGCGCGGCTTCGCCGGCCCCGGTCCAAGGGGGCACCAGAATGGCGGGTCCTCGCGCCGCCGGCGGAAACCTGGCGGCTTCGCGCTGACACGGGCCCGGTGGGCGGCGCGAGGGGGCCGGCGTTGATCACGATGGCGCTGTTCAACAACAAGGGTGGCGTGGGCAAGACCACGCTGACCTTCCATCTCGCGCACATGCTGGCGCGCCAGGGGCACCGTGTGCTCGCCGTCGACCTCGACCCCCAGGCGAACCTGACCGCGCAGTTCCTCGACGAGGACGAGCTCGCGACGCTGTGGCAGGAGCAGCCCGCCGCCGGCGCTCCGGCGAACGGCGGGATCGGCTCGACGGCGTCCTCGGCCCCGCGGCGCCTCGACATCCTCGGCGGCGGGCGACGCCCGCGGATCGCCGCCGGCACGGGGACCATCGCGACGGCGATCGCGCCGATCATGGAAGGTGTCGGGGACGTAGCGCTGTTCGACCCGGTATCCGTCGACGACAACGTCTGGCTGCTGCCCGGCGACGTCGACCTTTCCGTCTTCGAGGACAAGCTGTCGGCGGCCTGGCCGAACAGCTTCCTCGGCAAGGACGTCGCAGCGCTGCGTACGACCACCGCGCTGCACCGGGTCGTCGACCACGGCGGGCGCGCGATTCGCGCCGAGATCGTGCTCATCGACGTCGGACCGAACCTCGGCGCGATCAACCGGGCCGCGCTGCTGTCCGCGGACACCGTGCTGATGCCGATCGGCGCCGACCTGTTCTCGCTGCGCGGCCTGCGCAACCTGGGCCCGACGCTGCGGGACTGGCGCTCGACCTGGCAGGGCATGGTGCTGCCGAAGGTGCCCGACCGCATCGCCGCGCCGCGCGCCCTCATGATGCCGATCGGCTACGTCATCATGCAGCCGGCCTCGGGGAGAGACCGGCCGGTGCGGGCGTACGACCGTTGGCTCGACAGGATCCCCGAGGTGTTCGCGACGTCGGTGCTCGGCACCCAGCGCGCCGACCCGTTCGACAAGTCGTTCGAGATCGCGAACCTGCCGCACTACCAGGCGCTGATGCCGCTGGCGCAGGACGCCCGCAAGCCGATGTTCGAACTGCGGGCGGGCGACGGCGCCCTTGCCGCGGCGCAGACCCAGGTCCGCAAGTGCTACCAGGAGTTCCGCGATCTGGCGGTGAACGTGCGCGAGCGGCTGCGTTACCTCGACCCGACCCTGCCCCGTCTCCCTGTCTCCGCCACCGGTACCAGGCAGTAGCCCACCAGCCAGCCTCACCGGACACCGGCCTCACCGACAAGGACGCCGCGCACCCATGCCCAAGCTCCGCCGCTCGGCCAACGGGACCTTGATAGTCCGTTGTTGGTACGCGCGTGGTTTGCCCGGCTGGTCGGCGGTCATCTACCGCGATGTGGAACCGTGAGAATCGGTAGTCAGCGCCCAGGCGCCGCGCTGCGCCGCCGCATGGCGCGCGGACCCGCGCGAGAAGCGCGAGATGTAGGCGACAGGGGCACGTCACGATGAGCGAACCGGTCACAGGGGGCTGGGACAGCGGCGTAGGAGACGTAACGGATTCGGCCCAGGACGCCCCAACGGTGCGCCCCGAGATGGTCCGATCCTCGCCCCAGGACGAGGTCGCGCTCCGAGACGACGCGCTCCAGGCCGGCACGGTCCCGGCGGACGGCGCCACGTCCGGCAACGCGGCCGGCCCGGTGTCACCCGCCCCGGAACCGCCGGTGAACACCGCCGATGTCCAGGACCGCGACGACAACAGCCGCGGCGAACCTCGACAGACCACCGATCTGTGGGCGACAAAAGCCCCGGAAACGGACAACGGAAACCGGCTCGCGTCCACTGCGCGGCGCAGATCCATGGGCATCGCCGCGTTCCTCCGGTCCCGACGGTCAGCCGTCCCACCGCCGGCCCCGCACCCGTCCGAGGCCTCCTTCCCGGTCCTCGGCGACGCCGCGGCCAGCGGAGCCGTCCCATCCTCGTACTCGCCAGGAGACGACGGCGCCGACCCCGAAGCCACGGTGAAGGGCGGCCTTCTCCTCTCTCCGCTCGCGCCCGTGGACCCGCCCGTGGACCCGCCCGCCCCTGAGGTCTCGGCACCCGGGTCCGCCGGGAGCCCCGGGTCCGCCGTGAGCCCCGGGTCCGAGGCCGGCGGTGGCGACGGTGGGGGCTTGGAAGCCCCGTCATCTGCCGGGCCGCCCACGGCCGGCGGTCCCGAGGCGACCGCCGCCAACACCACCGCCGCTGGCACCGCCGCCGCCGACAGCGACCAGGTCGGCACCGGCGGCGGCGAGACGAAAGACGCTCGCCCGGTCGAGGCAGCCGGGAAGACCGAGGGAGCCGAGGGAGCCAGCGGCGGCCCCGAGGAACTCGATGAGGATGAGATCAAGTACCGGACCTCCCGGCTCCTCATCCCCATCGAACAGGCGCACGCACCTGCGGGAAGAGGCCCCCAGGAGTGGCTGAACATGCTGCGCACGGGCACCTTCGCCAACAGTCCGACCGGCCGGACGGCGATCGCCCTCGTCGCCGCAGTCATCGTCATGATCGCCGGCGGCGCCGTGCTGTTCAGCGTCGGTCCCGGCGCTGGGCAGGCCTCATCCTCCGACGCCGGATTCCCCGCCGCGACCGGCACCGACGGAACTTCCGCGGCCACGCCGAGCACCCCGGCCGCCGACCCGACGTCGTTCTCGTTCCCGGGCGCTCCCCTGGCCACCCCGTCGCTCCACGCCGAGGCCTCCGCGAACTCGACAACCCGGCCAGTCCCACCGCGGCGGCCCGCCACGGCCGCCCCAGCGCCACAGCCCACCTCCACCCCGCCGCCGGCGCAGGCCCCGACGTCGCCCGCCGCCCCGCCGTCGACCCGTCCCGCCTGCTACGACCAGCTGCCACCGCTGCTCGCGTCCTGGCTGGACCAGATGGGCCGCTGCTGATCAACGATCGGAGCGCCAGTCCCGATACCGTCGGCGCTTCGGGGCTCCTCACCCCCTGCCCGCATGTCGTACGCTTGGCGGGGCGCGCTGCGGTACGGCCGCCGGGCCGGTGCCACCCGCCGGTCGCACCGCACGGGGGCGTAGCTCAACTGGCAGAGCACTGCCTTTGCAAGGCAGGGGTTAGGGGTTCGAGTCCCCTCGTCTCCACGCGATCGGGACTGCCCTGTTCGGTGGCCTTTGGCCACCTTCCCGGGTTCCCGCGTTATGTCTGCCCAGGGGGGCGGCCCCCTGGAACCCCCGATGCCGGGCTTCGCCCGACTTGAGTCCGATTTCGGTCGGAAACTTTTATTGTATCGACAATCAAGATTTTATTGATGGTTAAAGGTCGCCTCGCGTGGTGGGCGGCCTTTTCTGTTTTTCGTCGTTGTGGACCCCATTTGGGGATGGCGTCCAGGCCTTGAAAGTGATCAGTACCGGTAGTGGCTGTTGCTGCCGCGGCCTGCCGCTCGTCCTAGCGAGACGGCCTCCTCGCGTGAGGTGACTGCCAGCTTTCTCAGCAGTTCCGAGATCCGATTTCGGACGGTTTTGGGAGCCAGGTAGAGACGCGCGGCGATGTGGGAGACAGGCATGCCCTCGACCATGAGGTCCAGGAGCTCCAGGTCTCGCGCGTGCAATGCCGCGAGGGCATCGGTCCGCGGGGCCGATGCGGCTGCGGCGACCACGACGGCGCTGACGCCTCGCCCGACGACCAAAGAGCCGCCGGCGGCGGAGTGGATCGCGGCGAGGACGTCCTCGGGGTCGGCGTCCTTGAGGAGATAGCCGTTCAGGCCGCTCGCGAGACTCTGGATCACGGTGGCGTCGTCGGCGTGCATGGTGAGGACGAGTACACGCAGCGCCGGCCATCGTCGCCTGAGTTCGACGCCGAGGGAGATACCGTCGCCGTCCGGCAGCTGCAGGTCCACCACGGCGACAGTCGGTCCGTGATCACCGGGCAGCTCCCGAGCGGCCGCGGCGGATCGGGCCGTCCCGAACACGGACAGCTGGGGATCGGATCCGATGAGCGCGGTGAGGCCGGTGAGGACGACGGGATGGTCATCGACGACGAGTACGTTGATCATGTTCCGGCCGGTTCGGTGGTGGGCAGGATCATTCGCATGCGCATTCCCCTCGGGGTGATGGCGGTGATCGTCAACGCGCCACCCAGGCTGCTGGCGCGTTGCGCCAGGGACGAGAGGCCTACACCGGGGACCGCCTGGCTGCCGACTCCGTCGTCGCTGACCTCGACAAGGACATCGCCACGGCAAGTCGCGACCTTCACGTCGATCGTCGAGGCCGCCGCATGACGAAGCGCATTGGTCACGCCCTCCGCGACGCAGCGGTAGACGGCTACTTGCATGGCCGAGGGCATCTGTTCGTCCAGCGCGATCTCGTGCGTGAGCTGGGGAGCTCCTGCTACGCGTTGGAACGACTCGACCAGCCGGTCCAGGGCCGCCGCGAGGTCGCCGTCGTCGAGGGTGGACGGCGCGATGCCGGCGACGATGCGCCGCAGGTCGGTGCGGCAAACGGCCAGGTCGCGAGCAAGATCGGTCAACAGTTCGGTGTGTTCCGACGGCGGAGCGGAGCGCAGTGTCGCCTGCACCCGCATGCTCATTCCAGCTAGTACCGGGCCTAGTCCGTCGTGCAGGTCGCCCATGACCCGCTTGCGCTCGGCATCCCGTTCACGGGCGACGTCCCGCCTGGCGTGCTCGGCTTCGACCGCAAGCCCGACGGCGCGCGCGACGAGGGCCACGGTGGGCAGTAACTGGGCGACAATCTTCTGCTGGCGCGGCTCGGGCCCCTCTCGCTGGCGAGACGCGACGAGCAGTGCGCCGACTCTGTCCCCCCCCGACGTCAAGTGGATGGAGGATCCAGTGCCCGGAGAGGACGGGAGCGTCCTCGCCGAGAACGATGCGTGCCCCGGCGCTGCCGCTCGCGGCCGCGACCATGCGTGCGGCTTTGTCGAGGAGGCTACGTGGTTCGATCTTGGCGTGCAGGTCGGCCGTGATGACCGCGACGTCGGTGGGGGACAGGACGCCGCTGCCGTAGCGGTGTGTCGTCGCCGCGCGTCGGACCCACAGTGCAGCGGGGGCAGCCATGACGACGGTGACCAGCGCGGTGAACACGGCCGAGGTGCCGGGTGACGGCACCCGCACGAGGCCGGCGCCGATTCGGACGAGCGCGGCTGCCAGCACGGCGGTGCCGACAGCGGCGACGACGAGGACGACGTCGAACGCGGCTTCGTCGAGGGGTCGGAAGGAATCACGCAACCACAGCCGTGCCACCGTCATCGCGGTCACGGCAACGACCGAACCTGTGACGTAGTACGCGAGTTCGGCTGACATGAGCGACCAGGCGACCGTGACGAGAGCGCCGGCCAAGGCGAGGCCGACCAGGAGCCAGACCACCCGCCGTCGGCTGGTACGACCGTCCGTCCAGGCCGCTCGCGCGACGAGCGTCCAGAGCCCAGCACATCCCAGAACGACCAGAGCCCAGCCTGCGCCCCGCGCGGACATGTGAACGACCCGTGCCTGAGCGAGCAGGACCGTCAGTGCTCCGGCAGCCGCGAGGACCACGAGGCCAATCGCGCAGCCACGGTGTTTCGGAGGTCGAACTGCCACCGGAATCGCGAGGGCGACGGCTGCGACCTGTACAGCGGCCAGTTCGGAGACCGCATTCGCGATGTAGTGCGCCGACGACACGCTACCGAAGCGTGCCCCGGCCCATCCGAGGTCGAGAGCGGGGGCGAGCGAGAGCAGCGTAAGAACACGCCCGATGCGGGAAGCGGGTTGCTGGTCGAGAACCACACCGCCGGCCACCGCGAAGACCGGCCAGCCGGCCAGAAATGCCAGGCCGGGGCTCCGTTGCGGCGCCAGGCGCAAGGACAAAGCCGTCAGGCCCACGCCCAGGACGAAGCACACGGCGGCAGCGAGAACCTCGGCCGTCACCTCCGCTGAACGGACGTCGCCGCTGGCACCGTATTCGGCCGTCTCCGCCACACTCGACAGCATGGGGCACAGCGCTGATGACGGGTAGGCCGCGGGCTCGCGTCGGGACGGCATCGGGAAACTGTCGGGAGAGGACGGGACGCGAGGGCGTCGCGTGCGGGACATCGCAACGATGACGATCTCCGTGGCGACTCGGACCTTCCGGGTGCACGAAACTAACGAGGCTGTCATGTCAACATCTGCCGCGGTACGCAGGTCTTTCTCCCTACCGTCTGCCCGCGTCCTGGTCGGAACTGTCTACGGCGTGTGCGTTCTCGGGTTCATCGCCGTCTTCGTCGCCGACATCCTGTTCAACGACAAGGACCCCCACCGGAGCGAAGGTCCGATCGAGTCGATGATCGGCGTCAGCGTGGTGGGCACGACCGCCCTCGTCATCGGGGTCGGCAGCGCATTGTGGTTGATTCGCACGCCCGAACGGGCGCGGGTGGGCGCGATCGTGCTGGGCGCCTTGTCAGTCCTCACTCTGGTCGTGTTCTGGTCCGGGGCTCCTGGCCTGCTCGGTGGGTGCGCAGCGTGGCTGGCGGGTCTCACCCGCGGTGGCCGGCCGCTCGGCGGAGCCGCCAGGACCGCGGGAATCGTCGGCGCCTTCATTGCCTTGCTCAACATCGTTCTCACCGCAGGCGGCGTGATCGTCGCCGCCATTGAGCTCTGAGCGTCGAGTGAAGATCGACCAGGCGCGTACTGCCCGACCGATGGTGTCGTCGACCCGGCCTCGCCGCCGGGCCGCACGCGATGCCCAGCGGCGGCTACGAGCCGTGCGGACACGCACAAGCCCTCGAAATTCTCCGCGCAGCGGAGCACCTCGCGCCCGAACCTGTCCGAACCCACCCACTCATCCGTGAAACCATCACGTCCATGCTTCAGCGCGCCCGGAGCGCCGTTGGAGGATGCGACCTACCCGGCCGCGCCTACCGCATGGCCATAACCTGAGGCCACGGCCGATCCGCTTTCATGATCTGGTGGAATCTTCGGAGCTATAGGGCCGAAGATTCCACCAGATCATGAACGGCCCGCGCGCCGGCCGAGGTTTCGACGCGACGCAGGCCACCGCTCTCAGGGGGCTTTGCCCCCGAGATCCCCCTGCGCGTGGTACGTAGTCGATCAGGGTGGGGTTCACCTTTGGACTTCTCGCCAGACGGACACGACCAGTAGCCGGTGCGGCAGTAGAGGTACTTCGGGCACAGACAGGGTGATCGCGTGGAACAGCACGAACAGCTACTTCTCGGCTCGTCGTTTGGTGCGGCGGCGACCGCGTATGCCGAGCATCGCCCGGACTACGCGCAGGCCGCGGTGCGTTGGGCGCTCGAGCCCGCGCCCGGCCCGCGAGTGCTCGACCTCGGCGCCGGAACCGGCAAGCTGACCGCCACGCTGAGGGCGGTGGGCGCCGAAGTCATCGCGGTCGAGCCCGATCCGGCGATGCTGGCCGAGCTGCGCCGCACGCTGCCTGCTGTCCGTGCCCTGCCGGGTAGTGCCGAGGCGATACCGCTGCCGGACGCGTCCGTCGATGCCGTGCTGGCCGGCCACGCCATGCACTGGTTCGACATGGCCGTCGCGGGACCGGAGATCGCCAGGGTCCTCGCGCCCGGCGGCATCCTGGCTGGCCTGTGGAACGTCACCGACGACCGGGTCGACTGGGTTGCCGGGCTCGCGCGGGCCGGCGGGAGCGCGGCCATCGGCCCGCGCGACACGCTCAGCACCTGGCGTGCCGCGACGGCGGACCTGCACCTGCCAGCCGACGGCCTGGGCGCCCGGTTCGGCTCGCCGGAGCAGGCCGAGTTCGGGCACGGCCAGCGCCGCACCGCCGACTCCCTCGTCGCGAAGATCGCGACGCACGCGGGGATGCTGGTCATGCCAGAACAGGAACAAGAGGCCGCGCTCGGCCGGATTCGCGCCTTCCTCGCGAGCAGACCGGAGACCGCCCTCGGCGAGTTCACCCTCCCGATGCTTACCGGCGTCCTGCGCGTCCGGCGGTTCTGAAAGCCCTCGACAGGGGGAAGGACCGAACCGTGAAGAACTCCAGCGCGGTGGCACGGGCCGCACGTATGGCCGAGCGCGTTCGCGGTCGGGTGGCCGCGAGGGGCGAGGGCGCTCCTACCGGAAGTCAGCGTGGTGAGGCGACCGCCGGCGACGCCTCCACCCGCGGCGGGTCACCGCGGGTGGTCGTCGTCGGCGGCGGGTTCGCCGGTCTCGGCGTTCTCCGGCACCTCGAGGCACGGCTACCGGCCGGCGCGGCGGACCTCGAGCTCGTCTCCCCCACGGACCATCTGCTCTACACCTCCCTGCTTCCCCAGGTGTGCACCGGCGAGGTGGAGCCGCGGCACCTGGCGGTGTCGGTCCGGAGCGCGTTGCGGCGAACCGTCCTGCGTCCGGGGCATGCCGTCGACGTCGACCTCGCCGGCCGCACGGTCACCGTTCTGGGCAGCGACGGCTCGACGCATGAGACCGGCTGGGACCGTCTCGTCCTGGCGCCGGGATCACTCACCCGGACCTTCGACATTCCCGGCCTGGCCGAACATGGCCTCGGTATGAAGAACCTCGCCGAGGCCATCTATCTACGCGATCACGTGCTGCGTCAGCTGGAGTACGCGGACATGGCCACCGACGCCGCCGAGCGACGAGCTCGGTGCACGTTCGTCGTGGTCGGCGCCGGTTACACCGGAACGGAGATCGCCGCGCAGATGCGCCGGTTCACCGCCGGTGTGCTGGAACGTTTCCCCCGGCTGGCAGCCGACGAGCTTCGCTGGATCCTGCTCGACCTGGCGCCCCGGGTGCTCCCGGAGCTCGACGAGGCCCTGGGGGCGGGCGCCATGAAGGTGCTGCGCGACCGCGGAGTGGAGGTCCGGCTGGAAACCTCCGTCACGAGGGTCGCCGCCGATTCGGTCACGCTGAGCGATGGCGAGGTCGTGCCCGCGCACACGCTCGTCTGGTGCGCGGGCATAACTCCCAACCCGCTGATGGAAAAGGTGGGCACCGAGACCGTCAAGGGCCGTCTCGTCGTCGACGAGTACTTCAACGTTCCCGGCGCGGCCGGTGTCTTCGGGCTCGGCGACGCGGCGGCGGTGCCTGACGTGACCAGGGACGGCGCGCCCGCCGGCCAGACCGCGCAGCACGCCGTCCGCCAGGGGGCCGCCGCGGGGCGCAACGTCGCCGCCTCGATCGGCTACGGCAAGGCCCGGCCATACCGCCACCGCGACCTCGGATTCGTCGTCGACCTCGGCGGCACCGACGCCGTCGCCAACCCGCTCGGGATTCACCTCTCCGGCGTCCCGGCCGCCGCGGTCACCCGCGCCTATCACCTGCTGGCCCTCGGCGCGGGCACCAACCGGGCGCACGTCGCGACCGACTGGCTGCTGGCGACGGCGGTTCCCGAACAGGTCGTCCAGCTCGGCTTCCGCCCACCGCCCAAGGCGACGATCACCGAGATCGAGGACACCCACGTCTACGCCGGATGAGGTCGCCGTGCTGTACCGGGATGGCCTCGAGCTCTGCGGATGGCGGCGCGGCACAGCGGTACCCGCCGACGGCACCCGCGGTGCCAGGCCAGATCGCTCAACCGTCCGCTCGCCGGACGGGCAGCAGGGATGATCGGGTCATGGTCCGAATCGCGGCAGTAGGAGATCTCCACGTCACCACCGGGGCAGCGGCTCGGCTTCGGCCGCTATATCAGCGTGCGGCCGACGTGGCCGACGTTCTTCTTCTTGCCGGGGACCTGACCGAGGATGGCGACACCGATTCCGCCGCGGAGGTCTGCGACCTGTTCGGTGGCCTCGACCTGCCAGTGATCGCCATTCTCGGCAACCACGACTACGACCGCGGCGAGGAGGCGATGTTCACCGAGATGCTGACCGCCGCTGGCGTGACCGTGCTGGAGGGGTCGTCCACCGTCGTCGACACCGCCGGCGGACAGGTCGGAATCGCCGGCGTGAAGGGATTCCCCGGAGGCTTCACCGGCTGCGCGGCTGCCGCGCACGGAGAGCAGGAAATGAAGATATTTGCTCGGCTGGCCGAAACGGCCGGGGGAGCGTTGCGAGACGCACTTGAGCGGCTCGACGTCGATCTCCGGGTGGTCCTCACGCACTACGCGCCGATCCGGGAAACCCTCGTGGGTGAGCCGCTTGAGCTGTATCCGTTCCTGGGCAGCCACCTCCTCGGCGCGGCGATCGACGGCGAACCCGCGCCCGACCGGCGCCCGGTCGCGCTGGCCCTGCACGGCCACGCGCACTACGGGACCGAGGTCGGAGCGACACCCGCCGGGACTCCCGTACGCAACGTCGCCGCACCGGTCATCGGCGCCCCGTTCGCCGTCTACCGGCTTCCGGAGGCGATCCGCATCGGGTGAGGCACGACGCCCGGCTAGAGGTGCGCCTCTCCGCCGTCACCGACGAAGTCGAACAGCCGGATGTCCGGCCGGTATGGCGACGTCGGTCCGACCAGCCGGTGGGTTCCCACACCGATCAGGAAGCCGTCCTCGGTGTCGAACCCCACCTCCTCAAATCCCGCCGCGGCGAACCAGGAACGCACCGCTGGAGTGAGATCAGGCGCCCGGCGATGACGTGTCCAGATCACGGTCGCGGCGGGTTGGCACAGCCGGGGCAGTTGCTCGACGGTGTGTCGCACGTCAGCGTCGCTGACATTGCCGAACACTCCGCAGACCAGGGCGATGTGCGCCGGGGCGATGTCCTCGTACATGCCGACGTCCGCCGCGTCCCCGACCACAACCCGCACGCCGTCCAGTCCGGCGGACCGCGCCGCGCGTTCCGCGTCGGCGGCAAGGTCGGGGGCGAGCTCGACGAGCCTGGCCCGGACGTCGTCGCGGCGCTCATGGTCAACCACCGCGCCGAGGATGTCGCGGCCTTGGCCCGCGCACATGCTCAGCACCCGGATCTCCCCGGGCGGCTGCTCGTCCAGCGCCTGCCGAATGCGTCGCTGGACGATGGCGAGCCGACGGCTCAGCGGTGACCCCGTGACGTCGTACTGCCGGTGCCAGTCAACCCAATGTCGCTCTGACCAATGGCGCTCCGACGCGGCACGATCCACGAGTTCCGACCATAGCCGGGAACGGGAAAGGAAATGCGCGGCTCGGGCGTGGAGGCCCGCGATCGCCGCACGGCGAGCGCGCGTCCGGGTACTAAGACGCCGCTGGAACCGCCTTGCGCAGGCCGAGCAGGCGGGTCAGCAGACGGTCCTTGGTCCGGGTCGGCAGGCGGGAGAGCATCACGGCGGCGCGGGCATCGGCATTGGCGAGGTAGTAGGCCCTGGGCTTGGAGGCCTCGATCGCGCGCAGCACGGTGTCCGCGACGGTCTGGGCCTTCGAGGTCCTCATCGCCACCTGCGCGGCGGCGACGGCCTCGAGCTGACGGCTGTACAGGGCGACCGTGCGCGGGTCCGCCTCGCGCAGCACGGCCTGGGCGGCGGCGTCGGCCTTGGCGAAGATCGGGGTCTCGATGGCCCCGGGAACGACGGTCACGACGTGGATCCCCCACGGCGCCAGCTCGACCCGGGCGGCGTCGGAGAACGAGTCGAGTGCCGCCTTGCTCGCCGAGATCGGCCCGGCGAACGGGACCGCGACACTCGCGCTTGGGGCGCTGATGTTCACCAGGCGGCCGCGGCCCGCTCGCAACAGCGGAAGGAACGCCTGCGCGACCTCGACCGCGCCGAAGACGTTGACGGCGAACTGGCGCTCCAACTCGGCGCCGGCGACCAGCTCGACCGGACCGTGGACAATCACTCCGGCGTTGTTCACCACCGCTCGCAGGCCGCGTTCGCGCCGGGCGGCGGTGACCTGCTCGGCCGCGGCACGAACACTGTCTCGGTCCGTGACGTCCAGGCCTACGACGTCGACGTTCGGAAGGCCCTTCAGGTGCTCACCGCCGCCGCGTACGGCCGCGTACACGTGGAAGCCACGCCTGGCGAGCGTCTCGGTGATGGCCGTTCCGATGCCGCCGGCGGCGCCGGTGACGAGGACCGCCGGGTGATCTGTTGGCTGCGACACCGATGCCTCACATGGATTGGATGACATGTTGGTCGATACAGGTGTGAGCATCCATGTGGCCGCGGCGACATGTCAAGGTGTACATGTGCCTACCGACGAGAGGGGGTGAGGATGTCCCTGCGACATGGGCTGCTCGGGCTGCTGGCCGAGGGACCGGCCAGCGGCTACGACCTCACCCGTCGGTTTCAGGAGACCCTCGGGCCGATCTGGCCCGCCCAGCACCCCCAGATCTATGCCGAGCTCGGCCGCCTGGCCGAAGCCGGCCTGATCGAGGTGGAGAGCCGAGGACCGAGGGGGCGAAAGGCATACGGCATCACGGATGCCGGTCTCGACGAGGTCCGCCGCTGGCTCACCGAGGGCGAGGTCGACCACACCCTGCGCGTCGAGCCCCTGCTTCGTTCCGTGTTCTTCTGGCTGATGTCGCCCGGCGACCTCGACGCCCACCTCGAACGGGAAGGCCGCTACTTCGCCGAACAGGCGAACCTCTACCGCGAGCATGCCAATGCCAAGGATCGCGGCGACTACGGTGACAGCCCACAGACGCGGTCGATCCGCCTCGCGGCCGAGGCCGGCATCCGGCTCTTCCAGGCACTGGCGGACTGGGCCGAGTGGGCCCGCGCCATGCCGCCGGTCAGCGACTCCGATCCCGCGGACTGATCGCGTCGGTCCGGGGCGGCGGACCGACAGGCCCGTTTCTGGTAGTACCTACCTTGTGGACGAGCGTTTGCGGCGGGCGGCGCTGGCCGCGAAGGGTTTCATGCCGGAGGACGAGGGTGACGCGCTCTACGACGCGGCGAGGACGGTGCCCGCGGGTGGGCTGATCCTCGAGGTCGGCACCTACTGCGGAAAGTCGACGATCTACCTGGCGGCGGCCGCTCGGGAGGCGGGGGCCCAGGTCGTGACGGTCGACCACCACCGCGGCTCGGACGAGAACCAGGCAGGCTGGGAGCACCACGACACGACGGTGGTCGACCCGCGCACTGGCCGGATGGACACGCTGCCCTTCCTGCGTCGCAACCTCGAGGACGCCGACGTGGAGGACGTCGTCACCCTCGTCGTCGGACGCACGGAGCAGGTCGGTGGCTGGTGGACGACACCCGTCTCGCTGCTGTTCATCGACGGTGGCCACGCCGAGTACCAGGCCCAGGCGGACTACGAGGCGTGGGCGCACCACGTCCTGCCAGGCGGCACGCTGCTCATCCACGACGTGTTCCCCGACCCCGCGGACGGGGGCCAGGCTCCGTACCACATCTTCCTGCGAGCCCTGGACGACGGTTTCAAGGAGCGTTCCCGCACCGGCTCTCTCCGTGTCCTGGAGCGCGTGCCCTAGGGAGCAGCCCCGGCCGCGGAGCTCTGCTAACCCGCTACCTGGGCTAACCCGCTACCTGCTGTCGACGCCCCTCGGTGAGGCGGTCGGCGAGCGGGCCGCTGGCCCAGGTGGCGAGCAGCGGGGCCGGCTCGCAGTCGCAGGCAAGTTCCAGCTGGTCCCGGCTACGCGGGAGCGGCGGGACCCGGCCCGTGAGCCGGCCCGTCGGCGGGGCCGCGGGCCTGGAGAGGAACCTGTCCCCGCCCTCGACGGGCTCCAGGATGGTCATCGGCTCGGGCAGGTCGTCGCCGCGGAAGACAGCCTCGCTGACGCCGCCGGCGAGCACGTCGACGGCGAGGATGACGGCGGCCGCCGTGTAGGAACTGTGCTCCACCGGCCAGTGGCAGCCGGTCTCGAACTGCCAGCCGGTCCAGTAGGCGCCGTTGTCGTGGCGCAGGTGCTGCATGTCGTCGACGAGCGTGCGCGCCGCGGCCGTCTCTCCGACCAGGTGCATCGCGATCGCGAGCTCGCACGTCTCGGCACCGGTGACCCATGGCTCGTCATCCACGCACCGGATACCCAGGCCGTCGACGACGAAGTCGTCCCAGCGTGCGTGTAGCCGGGCCAGGCCCTCGGCACCCTTCAGCGCGCCGCCGATCACCGGGTAGTACCAGTCCATCGACCAGCGATCGGTCGGCAGGAAGTACTCGGGATGGGCCCGCACCGCGTGCGCGAGCGCGCCGGTGGCCAGTTCCCAGCCGGGCTGCGCCTCACCTACGAGGTCGGCGAGGCCGAGCCCGCAGCGCAGGCTGTGCAGGGTGCTGGCGCAGCCGGTGACCAGCGCCGCCGGGTAGTCGCTGCCGTCGGTCGACCGGGCCCACCAGATCTGGCCGCTGGGGGCCTGCATGTCGACCACGAAGTCCAGCGCGGCCCTGACCACGGGCCACATCCGGGTGACGAACGCGCGGTCGCCGGTGCGCCGCCAGTGGTGCCAGACCGCGGTGGCGACATAGGCGCACTGGTTGCTGTCCGCGTGGTCCTGCTTGACCACGCCACCGACCGTGCTGCCGGCCCAGGAGCCGTCGGGACGCTGGTTGCGCACCAGCCAGTCCCAGCCCCGGCTGGCGGCGTCCTGCCGACCGCCGACCTCGAGCGCCATCACGCACTCGAGATGGTCCCAGGCCTCGGTGTGGCCGCCGGCGAACCAGGGGATCGCGCCGTCCGGCTCCTGCATGGTGACGAGCGCGTCGGCCGTCTCGACGATCTCGGCCCGGGTCAGCAGTGGCGCGGGCCACGGTGCCGGTGCGGGCCGGGCGGGGCGGTCGGGCCGCCGGATCTGCTCGGGCCAGCCCGGCCGCTGACCGGGATGGTCGGGCAGGGCGGGCATCGTGAGTCCGTCCGGCCGGACCAGATGCGGATCGGGTTGGTCAGCCGACACCACGGCTGGTCTCCTCCAGTTTCGTGAGCGTGGCGGCCGCTGCCTGCGTCTCGTTGGGCTCGGACGCCGGGCCGGGCACAACGAGCGGTTTGCGCAGGTAGAGGACCACGCTCTTCCCCAATATCGGGTTGAGTACCTGCTCGGCCCACCGGGTCAGCTTGGGGCGCTTCATCATGTCCCAGACCAGCAGGCGGTGGTAAAGCTTCGTGGCCGGATGGTCGTCGTCATGGACACCGACGAGACAACGCAGCCACCAGTACGGCGAGTGCAGGGCATGCGCCTGGTGCCCGCCGATGTACTCCAGGCCGGTGGCCGTCAGCCGCCCGACCAGCTCGTCGCGGCGGTAGATGCGCACGTGGCCACCCTCGACCGTGTGGTAGCCGGTGGACAGGCCCCAGCACACCCGTTCCGGCAGCCAGGCCGGGACCGTCACGGCCGCGAGCCCACCGGGTCGCAGCACCCGGGCCAGCTCGGCCATCGCCTTCTCGTCCGCCGGCAGGTGCTCGAGGATCTCGGCGGCGATCACCCGATCGAACGTCGCGTCGGCGAACGGCAGGCCGAACGCGTCGCCGCGCACCGCGCCCGCCCGCGTCCGTTCCGGCACCTGGCCCTCGGCCGCCATCGCGGCGAGCATCCCGCCCACCGCCTGCACGTCGCCAAACGAATAGTCGAGCGCCACGACGTCCGCGCCACGGCGGTACGCCTCGAACGTATGCCGACCGGCCCCGCAGCCCAGGTCGAGGACACGCTCGCCAGGGCCGACCGGGAACTGGTCGAAGTCGACTGTCAGCATCGGTTACCGAAGCGCCGCGATTCGCTCGGCGTACCAGTCGGCGGTCGCGGCGGTGGCCACCCGCCAGGAGAACCGCTCCTCGACGCGGCGGCGCCCGCCGGCGCCAAGCCGGGCCCGCAGCTCCGGGTCGCCCAGCAGCCGGCTGATGGCCACAGCCAACGCGTCCGGGTCGCCGGGTGGCACGGTGAGAGCCGCCTCGCCGTCCGGCCCGGTCACCTCCGGCAGCGCGCCAGCGGTGGTCGCGACGAGCGGCAGCCCGCAGGACATCTCCTCGACGGCCGGCAGGCTGAAGCCCTCGTACAGCGACGGCACGACCGCGACCTCGGCGGACCGCAGCAGGTCGACGAGCTCGGACTGTTCGAGGTTGGACCGGAAGGTGACCGCGTCGGTCAGGCCCAGCTCGCTGACCTGGCGCGCGGCGGCGCCACCGGGACGGGCCTTGCCCACGCAGACGACGTGCGCGTTCTCCCGCTCGACCCTGATCTTCGCGAGCGACTCGAGCAGCACCAGCAGCCCTTTGAGGGGGACGTCCGCGCTGGTGACCACGGCGATCCGGCCGGGAACCTTGGCCACGGCCGGATTGGGCGAGAAAACCTCATGATCGGTACCGAGCGGCACCGTGTGCATCCGCTCGGACGGGATGCCCATTTCGGCGATGACGTCGGTCCGCGAGCTCTCGGACGGTAGGACGATGCCGTCCAGCCGGCGGGCGACCCGAGCCTGCATCGGAAGGAACGAGTACCAGCGACGGACCCCGAAGCGGGCCTTGAGCCCCTTCGTCGCCTCCAGGTGCAACCGGCGGTCGACGGTGATCGGGTGGTGCAACGTCGCGACGAGCGGGATGCGATGCGGCTCGAGCGCCCTGCGCAGCGACAGCAGCCCGTATCCCAGCGTCTGGTTGTCGTGCACGATGTCGAACGGCGGCGGCGTGCCCTTGCGCGGCCGCACCGCCTTGTTCGCGCGCAGGCTGAACGCGAGCGGCTCGGAGAACTGGCCCGTCCGCATCATCACGAACTCGGCCATCGAGGCCGCGTCCCGTAGCTCACGCGGCGACGGCCAGCGCAGCGGGTTCGGCTCGCTCCACAGGTCCAGGCTCGGTAGCCGCTGAAGCTCGACCCCTTCGTCCACGACCGGGTACGGCGGCCCGCTGAACACTGTCACCTCATGGCCGAGGCCGATGAGCTCGCGGGACATCTGGCGGATGTACACGCCCTGGCCCCCACAGGTGGGGAGACTGCGGTACGACAGCAACGCGATCCGCAACGGTGCGCCCTCCCAAGCTTCAGGCTCTCTCTCGCCAACCTGTCGAGAGCAGCGCCGTGACTTGTCACATTAGGACAGATTGGTCCGATCTTCCTGCACATCGGACCCGCTCCCCAACCTCGCCGCCGTCCCCGTGACGAGTCGGTCCATTGCGGACGAATCGATCAGTCCGACCGTCCCCGTTCCCACCGAAGCGGTGAGAGGGCAGACACCCAAAGTGGTTACCCGCTACCTTCGGTAAGCAATCAAGTGGTTGCGTAGCGCAACGCCCTAAAAAATCAGAGCACGAACTCGAATCGGCCCCATGTCTGCGCCCCCAAATCGGGCACTGTCGCGCTCCGCCCGGCCACGCACCGACACGCGCACCATCCCGATCCGAGCCCCAGGCGTCGGCGATGGATGGCTCAAGATCACGCCAACCACGACGAGCCCACGCATCCCCGACCCAAGCCAGCCTCAAACAAAGACCATCATCATCCGCAAGACGAGAAACAAACTTCCGCCACAAACAAAACCCCGGTCACCTCAAAAAAAACCACAAACACCCCAGAGGACAAGCCTCCCCCGCAGCCCTCCACCCCGGAAGCCAAAAACCAAGCAAGAAACAAAAGCAACATAACCCAGACGACCCGGAAGCCCAGGGGCGAAGCCCCCTGGCGCGAGCCCCGGGCCTCGGAGCAAAACAGCGGCCCCAACGAAGTTGACCAAAGGTCAACGAGCAACGCAACGTAGCCCAAACGATCCAGGGGTCCAGGGGCGAAGCCCCCTGGCGTGGGGTCCGGGGCTCGGCCCCGGAGCAAAATAACGGCCCCCGGCGAAGTTGACCAAAGGTCAACAAGCAGCGGAAACCAGCTCGAGTGGACCTAGGTGGACTTGAACCACCGGCCTCTTCCTTATCAGGGAAGCGCTCTAACCGACTGAGCTATAGGTCCGTATGTCACGTCTGCGTCGCAGCCTACAGGATATCCAAGGGCCCCAAGGGGGCGAAGAGCTCCTGCCGGAGCCAAGAGTACAGGATGGCGGCGCCGCTGTGGGCGGCGCCGCCGGGACGTCAGCGGTCGCTGAGGGTGACCTCGATGCCGCCGATCATGTCGGAGCAGAGGTTGTAGAGAAGTGCGCCGAGCGTGGACAGCAACGTGATCAGGATGACGTTGATCGCGCCGATGAGCAGGCTGATCTGCATGGCGCGGCCGAACGACAGCCAGGAGCTGACGTTGTGGCTCTCGTCCGTGGTCAGCGTGCCCGCCGCCTCGACGATGCTGTCGAAGACGCCGATCGAGTTCAGGACGAACCAGAGCACCGCGACGGCGACCATGATGACGAGGAAGACGCACAGCGAGAACGCGAACGCCAGCCTGGTCACGGTCAGCGGGCTGACCCGGGTGAGCCGCAGCTTGGCGCGTCGGCCGGCGCCAACCTGGCTGAGGTCGTCCTCACCCTCCTGGTAGCCGTCCACGTAGTCCTGGCGCGGGTCCTGGCGCGCCGGCTCCGGCCGGTCGTACCGGCCGGGCTGGCCCTGGTGACCGGTCGGCCCGGGGTAACCGGCGGCGCCGGGGTCCTGGCGACCGTCGCGCGGTGGCCTCGCCCATTCCTGGTCGGCGCGCCCACGGTCGAGCCCCGGGCTACCCAGCGGCGCACCCACCGGCCCGGCGGGACGGCTGGCGGACGTCGGCGCCGGCACGCGTTCGGCTGGGACGGCGGGAGCGCGAGACGGCTTGGCCAGGTCGGGCTTCACCGGCTCCGCGACGGTCCGGTCCGGGTCGGGACCGGGGGCGGCGACGGCGGCGACCTTGCGGGTGTCGGCGGCGCCCGGACGGTCGGCACGCTCTGGCCGCGGCGCGGCGCGCTCTGGCCGGTCCCGCTGCTCCGCGGGCTCGGCGGCACCGCCGCGGGCACGGGCATCGCGGCCGGCGTCGCGCGCCTTCTCCGGGCCCCGAGCTGGGTTACGCACGATGGCCATCGTGTCGGGGTCGCGCGGAGGTTGCGCCTGCTGGTCCGCTCCGGCCGGTTTGGCCGGCGCGCCGCGGCCAGCCGCGGCATAAGGCTCCGACCGGTCAGAGCGGTCCGAACCGCCCTTGTCCGCGCTCGGCGGCGGGGGTACAACCGGAGCGGGGACCGTTGCCGTCGCCGCGGACGCGGACGGCGACGGCTTCGCGTCCAGCGTGGTCGTCTTCGCCGGGGCCTTCTTCGCCGCGGCCGACGCCGCCGACGAGGTCACGGACCGCACGACCGCGGTCTTCTCAACGTCGGCCTCGCCCACGCCAGTTCCTGGCGACGTGGGCGTCTTCGTCGCCGTCCTGGCGGGAGCGCTGTCGGCGGGCGACCGGGTGGGGGCCGAGTCGTTCTTGCTCCCCGGCCGCTCGAAGAACGGGTTGCCGTTGCCCGATGCTGAGCCCTCGTCGTCGGTGGCGGTCGCCGGGAGCGCGCCGGCCCTACCCGACCGTTCGTCCTTGTCGCTCACGCGTCTCCCCTCAGCTGCCCGTCAGCCCCGCCGTCAGCCGGCCGCCGGCTCGTCGCCCTCGACGTCCTCGGCATCAGCATTACGCGCGACGCCCACGACCTGCACACCGGGCTCAAGGTCGATCAGCTTCACGCCCATCGTCTGGCGCTGCGCCCTGCGGACGTCCTTGGCTACGGTACGCAAGACGCCACCGTTCGACGCGATGGCATAAAGCTGATCGTCAGGCTCGACGACGAGCGCCCCGACAAGGTTGCCACGACTGGAGACGATCTTCGCGGTGAGCACGCCCTTGCCGCCGCGGCCCTGGACCGGGTACTCGCCCAGCGGCGTCCGCTTGGCGTAGCCGCCACTGGTCGCCACCAGCAGGTCGGCCCGCAGGTCCGGCTTGACGACGGCGATCGAGAGCAGCTCGTCGGCGGCGTCGAACCGCATGCCGATCACTCCGGCGGTGGCGCGGCCCATCGGGCGCAGCTGCTCGTCGTCGGCGTGGAAACGGATCGACTGGGCGTTGCGGCTGACCAGCAGCAGGTCGTCCTCCGCGCCGACGAGCCTGGCGCCGATCACCTCGTCGTCCTCGCGCAGGTTGATCGCGACGAGGCCACCGGTGCGGTTCGAGTCGAAGTCCGCGAGCGCGGACTTCTTGCACAGCCCGCGCTTGGTGGCGAGCACCAGGTAGGGCGCGGCCTGATAGTCGTGAATCGCCATCACCTCGGCGATGCGCTCGTCCTGGCCGAAGGCGAGGATGTTCGCCACGTGCTGGCCCTTGGCGCTGCGGGCCTGCTCCGGCAGCTCATGCGCCTTGGCCCGGTAGACCCGGCCCTTGTTCGTGAAGAACAGCAGCCAGTGGTGCGTGGTCGTGACGAAGAAGTGCTCGACGATGTCGTCCTCGCGCAGCGCCGCGCCCTGCACACCCTTTCCGCCGCGCTTCTGCGAGCGGTACAGGTCGGTCTTGGTCCGCTTGGCATAGCCGCCCCGGGTGACCGTGACGACGACGTCCTCCTGGGCGATCAGGTCCTCGATGGACATCTCGCCTTCGAACGGCACGATCCGGGTGCGCCGCTCGTCGCCGAACTTGTCGACGACCTCCTTGAGCTCCTCGCTGATGATCTCACGCTGCCGCTGCGGCGAGGCGAGGATGGCCTCGAGCTCGGCGGCCCGGGCGCGCAGCTCGGCGGCCTCGTCGGTGATCCGCTGCCGTTCCAGGGCGGCGAGGCGGCGCAGCTGCATGTCCAGGATCGCGGTGGCCTGGATCTCGGAGAGCGAGTAGCGCTCCATCAGCTGGACCCGGGCGGCGTCGGCCGACTCCGCGTTGCGGATCAGCGCGATCACGTCGTCGAGGTGGTCGAGCGCGATCAGCAGGCCTTCGAGGACGTGCAGCCGCTCGCGGGCCTTGCGCAGCTGGTAGCGGGTCCGTCGGACGACGACGTCGACCTGGTGCTCGACGTAGTAACGGATCATCTGGTCGAGCCGCAGGGTCCGCGGCACACCGTCGACGATCGCCAGCATGTTGGCACCGAAGGTGTCCTGCAGCTGGGTGTGCTTGTAGAGGTTGTTCAGCACGACCTTGGCGACGGCGTCCCGCTTGAGGTCGATGACCAGGCGCTGGCCGATGCGGGCCGAGGTCTCGTCCCGGACGTCGGAGATGCCGGAGATCTTGTTGTCGCGGACCAGCTCGGCGATCTTCTCGGCGAGGTTGTCCGGGTTGACCTGGTAGGGCAGCTCGGTGACGACGAGCTGGGTGCGGCCCTTGTTCTCCTCGACGTTGACGACGGCGCGCATCCGGATGCTGCCGCGGCCGGTGCGGTAGGCCTCCTCGATCCCGGAACGGCCGACGATGAGACCGGAGGTCGGGAAGTCGGGGCCCTTGACGAGACCGATGAGCGCCTCGAGCAGTTCCTCGTCGGTGGCGTCCGGGTGGTCGAGGGCCCACTGGACGCCGGCGGCGACCTCGCGCAGGTTGTGCGGCGGGATGTTGGTCGCCATGCCGACGGCGATGCCGCCCGCGCCGTTGACGAGCAGGTTCGGGAACCGGCTCGGCAGAACCAGTGGCTCCTGGGAGCGCCCGTCGTAGTTCGCCGCGAAGTCGACGGTGTCCGCGTCGATGTCGCGCAGCATCTCCATGGCCAGCGCGGCCATGCGGGCCTCGGTGTACCGCATGGCGGCGGGCGGGTCGTTGCCCGGAGAGCCGAAGTTCCCGTTCCCGTCGACGAGCGGGTAGCGCAGCGACCACGGCTGCGCGAGCCGCACCAGGGTGTCGTAGATCGCCGTGTCGCCGTGGGGGTGGTAGTTACCCATGACGTCACCGACGATGCGGGAGCACTTGAAGTACCCCCGGTCCGGCCGGTAGCCACCGTCGTACATCGCATAGAGCACCCGGCGGTGCACGGGCTTGAGGCCGTCGCGGACCTCGGGCAGGGCACGCCCGACGATGACCGACATCGCGTAGTCGAGGTACGACCGCTGCATCTCGACTTCGATGCCGATCGGCTCAATCCGGTCGCCAGGCGGCGGTAGTACGTCGACCACGATGTCCTTCCAGGGCAGTGCGGAACCTGTCGGTTATTACCCCAACAGCACGGAACTAGTCGGTTAGTGCGCTATGTCGCAGTTGGTGCCACCGAGCGCGGCCAGCCTGCGCACCGGCCAGCCGCGCTCGCTCATGACCAAGACCCCGTCGATCGCCCTGCCGGGCACCCCGTCGGACGAAGCCCGACATCGGGGGTTCCAGGGGGTCGCCCCCCTGGGCGGACATCGCGGGCTGCCCGGGAAGCTGGCCAAAGGCCAGCGACCAGGGCTGCCCGCCTCGGGCGGCGAACAGGGTTCGTCCCGATCAGATATCGAGGAAGCGGACGTCCTTGGCGTTGCGCTGGATGAAGCTGCGGCGGGCGTCGACGTCCTCACCCATCAGGACGCTGAACAGCTCGTCGGCCACGGCCGCGTCGTCGAGCGTGACCTGCAGGAGGATCCGCTTGTCCGGGTCCATGGTGGTGTCCCACAGCTCGGTCGCGTTCATCTCGCCGAGGCCCTTGAACCGCTGGATCGCGTCCTTGGGCAGCTTGCGCCCCGACTCGACGCCACGCTCGACGAGCCCGTCGCGCTCCCGGTCGGAGTACGCGTACTCCCAGTCCTCCCGCCCCCATTTGATCTTGTAGAGCGGAGGCTGCGCGAGGAAGACGTGGCCCGCCTCGACCAGCGGGCGCATGAACCGGAACAGCAGCGTGAGCAGCAGCGTCCGGATGTGCTGGCCGTCGACGTCGGCGTCGGCCATCAGCACGATCTTGTGATAGCGCAGCTTGGCGATGTCGAAGTCGTCGTGGATGCCGGTGCCGAGCGCCTGGATCAGCGCCTGGACCTCGGCGTTCTTGAGCACCCGATCGATACGGGCCTTCTCCACGTTGAGGATCTTGCCGCGCAGCGGCAGGATCGCCTGGTACTTGGAGTCACGCCCGCCCTTGGCCGAGCCGCCGGCCGAGTCGCCCTCGACGATGTAGACCTCGCAGCGCTCCGGGTCGGTGTACTGGCAGTCGGCCAGTTTGCCGGGCAGGCCGGTGCCACCGAGCAGGCCCTTGCGCCGGGTCAGGTCACGGGCGGCGCGGGCGGCGATCCGGGCGCGCTGTGCGTCGAGAGCCTTGGAGACGATGGCCCGCGCCTCGACCCGGTTGGCGTCGAACCAGTCCCGCAGCGCCGAGTACGCCATCTCCTGGACGAACTTCTTCGCCTCGGTGTTGCCGAGCTTCGTCTTCGTCTGGCCCTCGAACTGCGGCTCGGCGAGCTTGACGGAGATGATCGCGGTCAGGCCCTCGCGGATGTCGTCGCCGGAGAGCCGCTCGTCGGCGTTCTTCGCGCCGGCCTTGACGGGCTTGAGCAGGTTCTGGTCCTTGGCGTAGATGTTCACCGCGCTGGTCAGCGCCGCCCGGAACCCCTCCTCGTGCGTGCCGCCCTCGTGCGTGTTGATCGTGTTCGCGAACGTGTAGACCGACTCGTTGTAACCGCCGTTCCACTGCATCGCGAGCTCGGCCTCGATGCCCTTGCCCTTGGCCTCGAGCGCGATGATCGTCTTGTGGATCGGCTCCTTCGTCGCGTTCAGGTGGGTGACGAAGTCGGCGAGGCCGTGCTCGTACATGAACGTGACCTCGACGGGCTCCTCGCCGCGCTCGTCGCGCAGCGAGATCGAGATGCCCTTGTTCAGGAAGGCCATCTCCTGCAGGCGCCGGTAGAGGGTCTCGTACTTGTACTCGAGGGTCTCGAAGATCTCCGAGTCGGCCCAGAAGGTGACCGTGGTGCCGGTGCGCTCGCTCCTCTTCAGCGGCGCACCCTTCTCCAGCCGCCCGGGACGCTGCGCGGTGTACGTCTGGGCCCAGACGAAGCCGTCGACCTTGATCTCGACATCGAGCCTGGTCGACAGCGCGTTGACGACGCTGATGCCGACGCCGTGCAGGCCGCCCGAGACGGCGTAGGACTCGCCATCGAACTTGCCGCCGGCGTGCAGCTTCGTGAGCACGACCTCGACGGTGGGCCTTTTCTCGGTGGGGTGCATGCCGACCGGGATGCCGCGGCCGTTGTCGACGACGCGCACGCCACCGTCCGCGAGCAGCGTCACCTTGATGGTGTCGCAGTACCCGGCGAGCGCCTCGTCGACGGAGTTGTCCACGACCTCGTAGACGAGGTGGTGAAGGCCACGCTCCCCGGTGGAGCCGATGTACATGCCTGGCCGCTTGCGGACCGCGTCGAGACCCTCGAGAACCTTGATCGAACTAGCGTCGTACGCCACGCACCGGGTCCCCTCGTCAAGGCCACATCGCCAGGCCCCTTCGTGGGGCCCCTTCGTTATGGGCCGAAGTCCTCATCAGTCTACCTGGCAACCCGCCACAACAGACGCAGGGTGGCGCCTGACGTCCGCGTAGCGACCCGACAGAGGCCTGACCGAACCCCCCTACGCACGGGGCGCCCGACGCGCTGTGGCGCCGATCCACGCCGATTCCCGCTCGCGAGGGCCAGCTACGGGCTGGTGCTCGCCCAACGGGCACGTTCCCCGAATGCCCCGTCACAGCGCGCGAGGATCGACGAGGCCGACGCGGGCGAAGCCCCCGGACGGCTGGCCTGGCCGCTATCCGTAGGTATCGCGAGGCCCTCGGCCGCCGGGCATCTGAGCAGGCCCGTGCCGCCACGAGGGCGCCGACGGCCCGCGCACGTTGATCCGGGTGACGACGTCGGGGCCCAGCTCCCGGCGCAGCTCGCCGAGGATCCGGCCGGCCAGGAAACGCAGCTGGGTGGCCCAGGCGGTCGACTCCGCGGCGAGCTCCAGCACTCCGTCGCGCAGCGAGACCGGGGTGGCGTGCGCGCTGATGTCCGGGCCGACGATGGCATCCCAGCGCGCCAGCACCGTCGAGTCGGCCGCCTTCGCGCGCCAGCCGCGCGCCGCGAGCATCCGCTCGACGGCGGTGCCGAGGGAGGTGGGCTCGCGCCACTCCCGCCCCGGCGCGGCGATTCCCGGCAGCCTCGGCCGGCGCGGTGGCTCCCGGTCGTCGTCGCCATCCGTTCCCTCAGGACGGGAGTCGGGCCGCGAGGAGTTCGGGGAGTCGGCGTTCCCGTCGGGGTTGCGGCCGGCTCGGCCCCCCGAGCGTGCGCGGGCCCTGGCATCCGCTTTCGCGGCGGCAAGCACCTGACGGGCGAGGTCGGCCCCCTTGGGCGTGGCCGCCCCGGCCGGTTCCGCCGGCCCAGGATGGTCGGCCGGCCCGGGCCGGCCGACCGCCGCCCGGCCGTCCGTCTGTTCGCCTGGCTCAGTCGGCAAGGCTGACCTCCCCCGTCCGCACGGTGAACCGTGGCCCCCCCAGCTCCTCCGGCACGTCCGCGCCGACCGCCGCGGTGATCAGCACCTGCTCGGCCGACGCGACCAGCTCGGCGAGCCGGCGGCGGCGGTGCGTGTCGAGCTCGGCGAACACGTCGTCGAGCAGCAGCACGGGGCCGCGGTCGTCGGCGCCCAGCAGTTCGAAGGCGGCCAGCCGCAGCGCGAGGGCGAGCGACCACGACTCGCCGTGGCTCGCGTAGCCGCGGGCCGGCCGGCCGCCCACCGACAGGACCAGCTCGTCGCGGTGCGGGCCGGCCAGCGTCACGCCGCGCTCGACCTCCCGCGGCCGCAGGGCGGCCAGCTCGGCGAGCATCGCGCCCGCGATCGCCTCCCGGTCGGCGCCCTCGGGCAACGGCACCGAGCACCGGTAGTCGACCCCGACGGCCGTCGACGTCTCGGTTCCCGCCACCGCCGCGTAGGCCGTGGCGATCTGGGGGCGCAGGTCGTCGACGAGCGCGAGCCGGGCGGCGAGCAGCTCGGCGCCGTGCCGAACCAGCGCCTCGTCCCAGGAGTCCAGCGTGCGCAGGTCGCCCCTGGCCCGCAGCAGCGTGGTCCGCTGGCGCAGCACCCGCTCGTAGTCGGCGATCACCCCGGACAGCCGGGGAGCGCGCGCCACCAGCAGCTCGTCGAGAAAGCGGCGTCGCTCAGCCGGGTCGCCCTTGACCATCGCCAGGTCCTCCGGCGCGAACAGCACGACCGACAGCAGGCCGAGCAGGTCGCGAGGGCGAGGGAGCTGGCGGCGGTTCAGCCGGACCCGGTTCGCCCGGCCGCTGACGATCTCGATCTCGGCCAGCGCCGCCCTCTCCGCGCGCACGACCCGAGAACGAATCACGGCGCGCTCGGCGCCCTCCCGGATCAGCGGCACGTCGCCAGACACCCGGTGGCTGCCGAGCGTCGCCAGGTAGCCGACGGCCTCGAGCAGGTTCGTCTTGCCCTGGCCGTTGGATCCCACGAACGTGACCACTCCGGGCGGGAGGGTCAGCTCAAGCGACGAGTAGGACCGGAAGTCGACCAGCTGCAGATGCGTGACGTGCACGTCACCCGTTCAGCCGTTCAGCTGGATCGGCATGAGCAGATAGCGGTAGTCGGGAGCCTCGCCCTCGCCGGCGCCCTTGCCGGTGAGGATCGCCGGCTTCTTCGCCGCGACCTCGGCGTCATCGGCGCTGGCGAAGCCGAACTCGACCTGGTCGGAGTCGATCGCGTTCAGCGCGTCCTGCAGGTAGGCCGGGTTGAACGCGACCGCCAGGTCCGGGCCGGAGTAGGTCGACGGCAACGTCTCGGACGCCTGCGCCTCACCGCCGTTGCTGCCGGCCTCCAGCTCCAGATGGTCCTCGGTGAACGCGAGTTTCACCGGCGCCGTCTTGGGCGCCACCAGGGCGACCCGCTTGACCGCCTCCAGCAACGGAGCCTTCTCCGCCGCCGCGATCAGCGGGCACGAGTCGGGCAGCAGCTTGCGGTACGGCGGGAACTGGCCGTCCACCAGCCGGGTGGTGGTCTGCCGGCCGTTACCGGCGAAACCGGCCAGCGCCTCGCCGGAAGGGCCGGTGCCGAGCGCGATCGCGACCTCGACCGAGCCCCCGGACAGCGACCGGGCCGTGTCGAGCAGCGTGCGCGCCGGAATGAGCGCGACACCAGCCGCGTCGGGGCTTTCCGGACGCCACTTGAGAGTGCGCACCGCGAGCCGGTAGCGGTCGGTGGCGGCGAGCGTCAGGACATCGCCCTCGATCTCGAGCCGAACACCGGTGAGCACCGGCAGGGTGTCGTCCCTGCCGGCGGCGACCGCCACCTGGGAGACCGCGGCGCCGAACGCGCCACCCTCGATGTAGCCGGTGATGGGCGGCAGCGGCGGCAGTGCCGGGTACTCCTCGACGGGCATGGTCCGCAGGGTGAACCGCGCGTTCCCGCAGGCGATCACCAGGCCGTTGCCCTCCGTCCACACCTCGACCGGCGCGGCGGGCAGCTGCTTGGTGATCTCCGCGAGCATCTTGCCCGGCGCGAGCGCGCGCCCCTCCTCGGAGATCGTCGCCTCCAGCTTCGCCTGGGCGGCCACCTCGTAGTCGAACGCGGCAACCACCAGGCCCGGCCCGCTCGCGTCAAGGAGCAGCCCGGTCAGCACCTGCTGCTGGGCCGCGGTAGCCGTGCGACTCGGCAGGCTGCGCGCGGTCCAGGCAACCGCCTCGGTGAACTCGTCCCGTTCAACCCGGAACCTCATGCCTGCCTCCTCTGGCGGCGACGAACCGAACCAGCATCTCAGAGCCCTCCGACAGCCCTGCGAGCGGTCCAGTCATCCGCGCAAGCGAGCGACCACGCAGAGCGACCGGGGCAGGTCGGCGCGGGGCGGCGGCGCGCCGAAGGTTCTCTGGCGTGGCCTGGAGCGGTCACGTCCACGTCCCCTCGGCGGGGAGTGGACCTGTCGGCCACCACGCGAACCCCGGCCGGGTAGCCCGGTCGAAGGCATCGGCCAGGAGATCACGCAGGAGACCACGGCGGCCGGGCGCGAGGCGTCCGACCAGACCAGGCGCTCGGCGCGTTGTCCCCAGGGCCCAGTACTTCAGGCTTTTGATCTCTTGGAAAATTTAATGGATCGCCGTAGTAGTAGGGCCTGTGGAAACTGGGGATAACCAGCGTTCGCGCAGGTCAGGGGCCCAGGAGCACGGTGGAGAGCGTGTGGGTGGAGCTGTGGGTGAGCCGGGTCGTCGTCCACAGGGCCGTTCCGTCCCCAGGCGCCATGCACCGTTCATCCACCGGTTGCCCCCACGTCGTCCCCAGGCTGTCCCCAGTTCTCCACAGCCCGTCCGCAGGGTTGTCCGCAGCCCGCCCCCAGTTCATCCACAGGCTTGTCCACAAGCTGTGGGTGAATACCACCCAAGTGGTCTCGCGGCCGCTGTGGGCGCCCCGGTGGTTTGTTCCTGACGGACTGGGCCAGTTGCGAAAGAAGTGCTTCGTTCGCCGGATCTCCGGCCGATGCAATGGGTACGGCGCCCAGCTGACCTGGGCAGACTAGTCACTCGGAAGCAGATGACTAGTCATTCAGAATCAGGAAGAAACGTCCATCGCCCGCGAACGCGGCGACGAGAGTCCACGGAGCGCGCAAGCTCACGCCAACGCCTGTTCATACCCAGCGATATCCACAGCCTGGGGGTATCTATGGCCCGTCGGCGGGACGTGGAGCGGCGGAACCAGTGGCCACTGGCCACTGGCCGGGGTTAGAGGTGCCGGGTCTCGGCGCGGATGCGGTTGGTCAGCTCGGTGACCTGGTTGTAGATGGCGCGGCGTTCCGCCATCAGGCCGCGGATCTTGCGGTCGGCGTGCATGACGGTGGTGTGGTCGCGGCCACCGAACTGCTGGCCGATCTTCGGCAGCGACAGGTCCGTCAGCTCCCGGCAGAGGTACATCGCGATCTGGCGGGCGGTCACCAGCACGCGGCTGCGGGACGTGCCGCACAGGTCCTCCATCGAGACCCCGAAGTACGCCGCAGTCGCGTTCATGATCGAGGTCGCGGTGATCTCGCTGCTGGTCGCGTCCGGGATGAGGTCGCGCAGCACGATCTCGGCCAGCGTGCGGTCGACATGGGACTTGTTCAGGCTGGCGAACGCGGCGACCCGGATGAGCGCGCCCTCGAGCTCGCGGATGTTGCGCTGGATGTGGGTGGCGATGTACTCGAGGACGTCCGGCGGGACCGGCAGCCGCTCGGTGGCCGCCTTCTTCGACAGGATCGCGATCCTGGTCTCCAGGTCCGGCGGCGTGACGTCGGTGATCAGCCCCCACTCGAACCTGCTGCGCAGCCGGTCCTCGAGCGCGGAGAGCTGCTTGGGAGAGCGGTCCGAGGAGATGACCAGCTGCTTCTCGGTGTCATGCAGGACGTTGAAGGTGTGGAAGAACTCCTCCTGCGTCCGCTCCTTGTTCTCCAGGAACTGGATGTCGTCGACCAGCAGCACGTCGGTGTCCCGGTAGCGCCGTTGGAAGGCCTGCTGCCGGTCGTCCCGGATCGAGTTGATGAAGTCGTTGGTGAACTCCTCGGTGCTGACGTACTTCACCTGGGAGTCCGGGTAGAGCTTCAGCGTGTAGTGGCCGATCGCGTGCAGCAGGTGGGTCTTGCCCAGTCCCGAGTCCCCGTAGATGAACAGCGGGTTGTAGGCCTTCGCCGGCGCCTCCGCGACCGCCACGGCGGCCGCGTGCGGGAACCGGTTGCTGTCGCCGATGACGAACGTCTCGAAGACGTACCGGGGGTTGAGCCGGGCCGGCTCGGACGGCCGCGGCTCCGGGTCGCGGCCGAGCCCGGTGGCCACCCGCTGGATCGGCGGCGCCGACGGGTCGAGGAACTGCTCCGGCGCCCCGCCCCCGCGGCCGGCCCCGTCGTGGGCCGGGTCCTCGCGCTCGCGGGTGACCGCCACCGGCGCCGACGGCAGCACCATCGGGCCGGTCATCGGCTCGGGATCCGTCTGATGTTCGACGGTGACGGCCACCCGGATCTCCCGGCCGTACGCGGCGGTCAGCGCGGTGGCCAGGAACGGGCGCAGCCGGGAGTCGAGCAGGTCCTTGGTGAACTCGTTCGGGGCCGCGAGCAGCGCGGTGTCCTGCACCAGGCCAAGCGGCCTGGTCAGCCGCAGCCAGGCCCGCTGCTGCGCGGACAGCGTCCCGTCCGCCACCCCGGCCACCGCCTGCCGCCAGACAGCATGCAGGTCAGGGTCGTCCCCCAGGGGTAGCTGGCGCTGGGAACCCGTGGCAGAGGGCGGTTCGCGGTCGTTCACGGGTGCTCCTCGGCGGGTTGGCCAGGTCGGCGGACGCGGCGTTCGGAGCGCGACGGGGTCGCGTCCCCTCGGCCGACGCACGGCGGGTGGACTCAGGTGAGACTCGGACGGGACCACGGCGCGGCGCACCGGGTTCTCCACATCGTCGTCCACAACCTGTGTACGGACATGACACCGCATCCGGCGTGCCGCCGGCACGGTAGCCCCTTCCCCGCCGATTAACTAAGCGAGACGTTGGCGCCGTTCGGCGCGTTCGGCATCTATCCCCGTCCGGCGCCGGGGAGCCCGGCCGCGGCTGTGTAAGCTGGAGCGTCGCCAGCGGGTGTCGTCTCTAACGGGGCGGCTCGTGCCCACCGGATCTTTCGAGGAGTCCCTCGGGAGCGTCCTTCGGGTGTGCGGTGCGCTCTTCTCGATGCGTGCGTCGAACCGGGAGCCGCACTGGCGTAGCCTGAGAACGGACAGCGTCTGCCTGTCGCGTCCCTGACCGCCAGTTACCCGGAGTCGTCACGTGAGCAAGCGCACCTTCCAGCCGAACAACCGTCGGCGGGCCCGCACCCACGGGTTCCGGCTCCGGATGCGTACCCGTGCCGGCCGCGCCATCATCTCCGACCGTCGCCGCAAGGGCCGCCGCGAACTGTCCGCCTGAGGCGGACATCGCCGGCGCTCGGTTACCGGCTCCGATGCTTCCCGTCCGTGCCCGTGTCAACTCCCGGGACGAGCATGCCCGGATTGGGCGGGAAGGGCGCCGGTTCAGCTGTTCGCCGCTGATCGTTCACGCTCTCAGCACCCGTGACTCCGGCCCGGCCAGGGCCGGCTTCGTGGTGAGCCGCAAGGTCGGTACGGCGGTGACCCGTAACCGGGTCCGTCGGCGCCTGCGGGAACAGACCCGTTCGCGGCTCGCCTCGGTGCCGCCAGGCACCCTGCTGGTCGTCCGCGCGCTGCCCGCGTCGGCTGAGGCCAGCTCGGCCGAACTGGCCGACGCGCTCGACCGCGGGCTGGCGGCGATGCGGTCCGGTCGGACGCGGTCCGGCCGGGACCGCCCGGCCCGGGCTCGCGCGACGACGCCCGGGACGACGGCGAAGCCGCGCCCGGTCATGGGCCGGTCAGGCAACCCAGCCGAAGGCCGCGCCGCCGTGGCCAAGCCGGACGCGACCTTCGGCGTCCCGGACGACGAGGCCGTGAGCCGGCCGGTGAGCTCGGACGAGCCGCGCCGGAGCCGACGATGAGCCGCCCCGTCTGGGCGCTGTGCGCCCTCGGAGCGCTCGCGCTCGTCGATCTCACGCTCGCGTCCGCGACGTTCGGCCGGTGGCTGCCGGCGGTCGCCCGTGACCGTTCCGGCGCCGTCCGCGGCCCGCTGGCGTGGCTGCTCGCCGCCCTGATCCGCGGCTACCAGCTCGTCTGGTCGCCCCGGTCGGCCGGCGCCTGCCGATTTGAGCCGTCGTGCAGCGCCTACGCGCTGTCCGCCGTTCGTATGCATGGTGGGGTAAGAGGCGGCCTGCTTGCCTGCTGGCGCCTGCTGCGCTGCCAGCCGCTATCCCGCGGTGGGTACGACCCAGTACCTGTACAGTCCGCCCGAGGGGCCTGGAGGAGTTAGACCGGTGCTGGATCCGCTTTACCATCTCGCGGCGAACGCGATTGTCTTCTTCCACAAGGGCTTCGGTCCGATCTTCGGCCAGGACAGCTTCTTCGCCTGGGCCTTCTCTGTCGTCCTCCTGGTCGTCTGCGTCCGCATCCTGATCTTCCCGCTGTTCGTCCGGCAGGTGAAGTCGCAGCGGACGATGCAGCTGATGCAGCCCCGGATCAAGGAGATCCGGGAGAAGTACGGGCACGACAAGCAGGTCATGCAGCAGAAGATGATGGACCTGCAGAAGGAGCACGGTAACCCGCTGCTCGGCTGCCTGCCGATCTTCTTGCAGATCCCGCTGTTCCTGGCGCTGTTCCACGTCTTCACGCACCTGTCGCCGATGAACGAGGGCCCGGGCGGCTCACTCATCTGGCGGCCTCGCGTGGGCCTGAGCGCCGACCAGGTCGAGCAGATCGCCTCGGCCAAGGTGTTCGGCATCTCGCTGGCGACCTCGTTCACGTCGAAGTCGAGCCTGCTGGACTTCCTGCACGCGAACGGCACGCACGTCAAGATCGTCGCTGTCGTGCTCATCGTGCTGATGGGCGCGACGACGTTCTTCACCCAGCGCCAGATCATGTCCCGCACCGGGCCGACCGACCCGCAGCAGGCGATGGTCCAGAAGGTCCTGCTCTACGGCTCGCCGGTCATGCTGGCCATCTTCGGTTTCCGGTTCCCGATCGCCGTCCTGATCTACTGGCTCACCACCAACCTGTGGAGCATGGGCCAGCAGTTCTACGTCATCAGGCGGATGCCGCCGATGACGCCGGACGCCTCCGGCCGGCTGCCCGGCGCGCGCCCCGCGACCGCCGCCGCGGCCGCGGGTGACCGCCCGACCCCGTCGCGGCCGGCTCCGGGCGCCAAGCCCGCTCCGGGTGCCCGCACCAAGGGCAAGGGCACCGCCGCCGGCACCCGGCAGACCTCGCTGACCAAGGCGACGCCGCCGGCTACCGCGAACGGCGCGGGCACGAAGCGGAACACGACGTCGGCGAACGGCTCCACCGTCGCCAAGAGCGGCTCCGCGCCGGCTGGCACCAGGTCGCCGCGCGGTGGCGCGTCGAACCGGGTAACGCAGCCGCCCAGCGTCGCCAAGGACTCGGGCACGAAGGACTCGGGCACGAAGGACGTGGGCATCACCGACTCGGAGGCTTCGCCGTCGGCGAGCGGCTCGGCCGCGCCGACCCCGGCTCCTGTCCCGGCCGGCGTCACCCGGCACGTCGGCGGGTCGCGCCCGGCCGCGAAGCGCAAGAGTGGCGGCAAGGGGAAGCGCCCCGGCGGACGGCGGTGAGCGGTCGCGACGGCTCCCCCGGCGGCCGGCCGACCTCGTGCGCCCTGAACGAGGGACCGCCGCCGATGGCGGCCCACCTACCCATGGAGTTGCGCTGATGAGCAGTTCCGACCTCGCCGCCCCCATCGACGAGGACTTGTCGGGGGCAGAAGCGTCGACGAGCCCGCAGGAGCGGCTGACTGCCCTGGAGCAGGAAGGCGAGATCGCCGCCGACTACATCGAGGGCCTGCTCGACATCGTCGACATGGACGGCGACCTGGACCTGGACGTCGAGGGCAGCCGGGCGGTCGTCGCGGTCGTCGGTGACGGCCTCGAGAAGCTGATCGGCCCGAGCGGGGAGACGCTGGAGGCCCTGCAGGAGCTGACCCGGCTCGCCGTGCTGCAGAAGACCGGCGAGCGCAGCCGGCTGATGCTCGACGTCGGCGGCCATCGTGCCCGCCGTCGCGCCGAGCTGCGCGAGCTCGCCGCCGATGTGGCCAAGCGGGTCGCCGGCGGTTCCAAGAAGGAGAAGCTCGCGCCGATGACCCCGTTCGAGCGCAAGGTCGTCCACGACGTCATCGCGGACGTCGAGGGTGTGCGCAGCGAGTCCGAGGGCGAGGAGCCCAACCGCTGCGTCGTCGTCATGCCGGTCTAGAAGGCCAAGGGCGCGCGATAATGATCTTTTATCGCGTGCCCTTTGGCCGTTGTTTGGGGATCAGAGGGCCAAGGGCGCGCGATAAGGATCTTCCTTCGCGCGCCCGGCGGCCGTTGTTAGGGGATTACTGAAATGGCGCCCGCTCCCCTGGCCGACGCGGCGGGGACGCGGGCCGAGCCCGGCGAGTCCGCGCGCGCCGTCCGTACCTCGGGCGGCGCGCGCCGTCGCCCGCCGGCCCGCCTCGCCCGCCTCGGCGGAAGCGACCTCTGGTGGGCCGGCGGGGTCGGCCTGGCGCTGGTCGCGCTGGACGTCGTGCTGCGGGCCTACCTGCGGCGACCGTTCTGGTACGACGAGATCTGGCGGGGCCATTTCGTCAGTGAACCGCTTGGCTCGTTCTGGTCGGAGCTGGCACGGGCGAACACCCCCTCCGCCGCCGGCTGGGTGGTCATGGAGCGGCTGGGCGGCGACCTGCTCGGCTGGCACACGTGGGTCCTGCGCCTCCCCGGGTTCGTCGCCCTGCCCCTGCTTGGCGTCGGGATCGTGCTGCTGACGGCCCGTTTCGTCGGACCGGTACCGGCGGCGTTCGCCGCGCTGTGGACCTGCCTGAACAGCTCGTTTCTCGACCTCGGCACCCAGCTCAAGCCGTACACCGTCGAGACGCTCGCCGCCGTCGTCGCGGTCCTGCTCTGGACGGGCGACGAGCGCGGGAACACCCGTGCCAGCGATGCTCACCCTGCCGCCAGTCCCGACAGCATCCCCGACAGCGGCACGGAGCGCCCTGACAGTGGCCTGGACCGCGGGCGACTGGCCCGGCGTACGGTTGCCGGCCTCGTAGGCCTGTTCTCCGTGCCGGCCGTCTTCGTCATCGCCCCGCTCGCCGCGGCCGACGTGGTGGCCGGGGCGGTCCGCGCCCGCCGGGCCTCCCGGGCTCGGCAGGGCGCCGCCGGCGTCGTCGCGGCGGCCGGGTGGCGGGCCCTGGAAGCCGCGCCCGCTCTGGTGCTCACCGGGGCGAACACGCTGTTCTTCGTCGGGCATCAGTCCAGCCAACGACTGGGGCACTACTGGGACGCGCAGTTCCTCGCCGGGCGAGGAATCGGCGGCGGGCTCTCGTTCATCGGCGGCCAGCTGGGTGACTTCGTGACCGGCACGCCACCCGGTATCGATCGCTACGACCCGAGCCTGCTGCACCCGCCGACCGACGGGTCCTGGGTGTCGGTCTGGCTGTTCGCCCCGGTGGTCGTCCTGTGCGCGCTGGCGGGCGTCGTGAGGCTTGCCCGGCGGCACGACGGCCGGCAGGTGCTCGCCGCGCTCGGTGGCGCGCAGCTCGCGATGCTCGCGGCGAGCGCGGTCCGATTCTGGCCCTTCGGACCGACCCGGACCAATCTGTTCCTGGTCCCACTGATCGTTCTGGTCGTCGTCACGGGTGCCGCCGACCTGATTCGACGTCTTTTTAAGATCGTCGGAGCCGGTACCCCTACCCTAGGCCGAGACGTAATCGCTCCATCGCTTTCGGTTACGACCGCTGCGGATGACGCCCGTTCCCCGGCGAGCCAGGTCCCCACCCAGGTAGGCCTGGTTACGGGACGGCGGAGGCCGCTGCGCCGCGTGGCGGCGGTCCTGGCCGTCGTGGCGCTTGGTGCCGTCGGGGTCGGAGCTCAGGTGTCCTCGGCGGCGCGCGACGGCCGGCTCTACGAGCAGCGTGACCGACTGCGCGGCCTGGACCTCACCGTCGACGCCGCGACCGCGGCACGCCGGCTCTACCGGCCGGGTGACCTCGTGGTGGTGGGCGGCCGGCTGATGCGCCCCGGCTGGATCTATGCCATGGAGGCCAGCGACGATGCTCCGATGCGTCCGGCCGCTCTCCCCGCCCGGGACGCCCCGGACGAGCCGGCCCGGATTCCCCGTGCGGACACACTGTTCTTCTCCGAACCGGGCAAGGGCGAGGTGGCCCGTGGGGTCGCGGCTCGCCTGCCCGGTCCGCGGCGCATCCTGCTCTTCGTCTTCGAGCCGGACACGGTGGCCGCTCGCTCGGACCTGGATGACCTCCGGCGTGCCGGCTGGTGTCCGGACGAGGCTCACGGCTTCGCCCTGACCGGGACCCTCACCGTCCTGGTTCGCTGCTAGGCCGGTGGCTGGGTCGGTCGTTGGCCGGCCGGCCCGAGGCTTCCGGCATTGCCTAGAGGGCCCGGAGGCCGTTGCCTCCGGATCACCAATGGCTCCTGTGAGCGGGTACGTCGGCATGGCTTCGCGCATGTTGCCGGGCGCGTCGTGGATGCTGGGTGGGTGCGGCGTTTGTGCGGCTGCTCGGCGGCCTGTTCCCTGTCCTGTTCCTTGTCCTGTTCCCCGTTGTCCCGGTGCCCGTCCGCGTCCCCGTTGGCCTGCGCGGCGGCCCGGTGAGTGAGGTCCTGACTCCGCCGCCGATGGCGGCCGAGGTGTTCGGCGAGGCGCTCGACAGCGCGATCCGGTATGCCGAGCTGCTTGCCACGGCGGGCGTCGAGCGCGGGCTGATCGGTCCGCGGGAGGCCGACCGGCTGTGGGACCGGCACCTGCTCAACTGCGCGGTGCTCGCCGAGGTCGTTCCGTCCGGGGTGACCGTCGTCGACGTCGGTAGCGGCGCCGGTCTACCCGGGGTGCCGCTGGCGCTGGCCCGGCCGGATCTGCGGGTGGTGTTCCTCGATCCGATGGAGCGCCGGACCGTCTTTCTTCGAGAGGTGGTCGCCGCCCTGGATGGTGGGAGCCGGATGTCCGTGCTGCGGGGGCGTGCGCCGGATGTCGGTGTCGGGAAAGACGGGCTACGGTGGGATGTGGCCGTAGCCCGAGCGGTGGCCCCGTTGGAGCGGTTGGGCGGCATGCTGCTTCCAGTCGTCCGGCCCGGGGGTGTCATGCTTGCCATGCGCGGTTCGCGAGTCGATGAGGAACTCGCCGAGGCGCGAGACGGCCTCCGTTCGCAAGGATGGCGGGATTTGCGGGTCCTCAAGTGTGGAGAAGATCGGCTGGCCGAACCCACCCGCCTGGTCTCGGCGGAACGAATGGCTGATGGGGCGGGGCGACGCAGCGTCGGAGATCGGCACGATGGCAGGCAGCGTGAACAACAACGGGGACAGACGACACGAGAGCAACGGCGGGAGCGCGGACCGGCGTGTTCCACGTGAAACAGCGTCGACGGGGCTGGGGCTGGACCCTCTGGACCCATCGACCCCGATCGGAGCGGCGGCGGCAGCGGCGGTGGAAGCACTGACTATGGAACGGCGACGACCCTTCCCACGACCGACCCGACAGCGAATCTTCGCGGTGGCCAACCAGAAGGGCGGCGTCGGCAAGACCACGACGACCGTCAACCTGGCGGCCGCCCTGGCCATGCACGGCGTCAGCGTGCTGGTCATCGACCTCGACCCGCAGGGCAACGCCTCGACCGCGCTCGGCGTGGACCATCGCTCCGGGGTGCCGTCCATCTATGAGGTGCTGCTAGGCGACCGGCCGCTCGATGAGGTGATCGCCAAGTCCGGCGAGGCGGACGGCCTCTTCGTCGCCCCCGCGACGATCGACCTCGCCGGCGCGGAGATCGAGCTGGTCTCCATGGTGGCCAGGGAGGGCCGGCTGCGCCGCGCGATCGCGTCGCTGACCCACGAGGTCGACTACGTCTTCATCGACTGCCCGCCGTCGCTGGGGCTGCTCACCGTGAACGCGCTCGTCGCGGCCAGGGAGCTGCTCATCCCGATCCAGTGCGAGTACTACGCGCTCGAGGGACTAGGCCAGCTGCTGCGCAACGTCGACCTGGTGCAGGCGCACCTGAACCAGGAGCTCCGGCTCACGACGATCCTGCTCACCATGTACGACTCCCGTACCCGCCTGGCGGACCAGGTCGTGCAGGAGGTCAAGGAGCACTTCGGCGATCGGGTGCTGGGCACGACGATCCCGCGCAACGTCCGGCTCGCCGAGGCCCCCAGCTATGGCCAGTCGGCGCTGACCTACGACCCGGTCTCCCGCGGGTCGCTCTCCTACCTCGCGGCTGCCCGCGAGCTGGCCGAGCGCGGCGTCGAGGCGCCGCGCGGAACGGCGACCCGATGAGTCCCCCGGCTCGGCGGGTCGGCGGACTCGGCAAGGGGCTCGGCGCGCTCATCCCGACCGCGCCGCCGGGCGGCTACGACGGCTACGCGGGTAACGCGGGTACCAACGGCTCCCGGATCGGTGCCGATCCGGTACCGGTCCACGGAGCCGTGTTCCGGGAGATCCCGGTGGACTCGGTGACGCCGAACCCGCGCCAGCCCCGCACGAACTTCGACGAGGACGCGCTCGAGGAGCTCTCGGCGAGCCTGCGCGAGGTCGGGCTGCTGCAGCCGATCGTCGTCCGCGAGGTGCTGCCGGATCAGTACGAGCTGGTCATGGGCGAACGTCGCTGGCGCGCGTCCAAGCTCGCGGGTCTCACCGAGATACCGGCCATCATCCGGGACACCGCCGACGAGGCGATGCTGCGCGACGCGCTCCTGGAGAACCTGCACCGCCAGCAGCTCAACCCGCTGGAGGAGGCGGCCGCCTACGAGCAGCTGCTGCGCGAGTTCGGCGCCACCCACGACCAGCTGGCCACGAAGCTCGGCCGGTCCCGGTCGCACGTCACGAACACGATCCGGCTGCTCGGCCTGCCGCCGGCCGTCCAGCGCCGGGTCGCGGCCGGGGTGCTGTCCGCGGGCCATGCCCGGGCGTTGCTCGGGCTTGGCGACTCGGAGGCGCAGGACCGGCTAGCCACCCGCATCGTCGCGGAGGGGCTTTCCGTGCGGGCGGTCGAGGAGATCGTGGCGATGGGCGACGAGGGCCCGCGCAAGCGGGCGCCCCGGACGCCGCGCCAGGCGCCGCCGGCACTCTCCCAGGTGGCGGAGCGCCTGGCCGACCGGCTGGACACCAAGGTGAAGGTCGACATGGGCCGCAACCGCGGCAAGATCACCGTCGAGTTCGCGAGCCTCGAGGACCTGGAACGCATCGTCGCCGCCATGGTCCCGACCGAGCTGTGACATTGGTTCGCTCCGTGCGGGCACGGCGCTCCGGTCCCGTGCTCGCTTCGCTCGTAGGGGAGCCTCCGCGGAGGCTCCCCTACGAGCCAGCTCGGTTACGTCCCGCTTGAACCTTGCGAGACCACCTTCGGCTTGGCGCGGGACCCACAAGCCGGCGTTTGGTCTATGCGGGCGCGGGGGTCGGGGAGGGCGTGCCGCCGATGGGGCGGAGGATGCCTTCTGGGTTCATCGAGCCCAGTAGGCGTTCCAGGGCGACCTCGACGTCCTCGCGCCAGGTGACGGCGTTCTTCACCTCGAGTCGCAGCCGCGGCCAGCGGCGGTGCGGACGGACGGTCTTGAAGCCCACAGCGAGTAGATAGTCGGCCGGCACGACGCAGCGGGTGCCCTCGTCCTGGCGAAGGTCACCGAACGCCTCGATGGCACGGTAGCCGCGCCGGATGACGTCCTTCGCCATCGCCTGGATGAGAACGCGCCCAAGCCCCTGCCCGGCGAACTCGTCGACGATTTTCGCCGTCATCAGCAGAACGGCGTCAGAACTCACCGGGCTGGTCGGGAAGGCAATCGAACGAGGCACGTAGGCAGGCGGCGCGTACATCGCGAAGCCTGCGGGCACGTTGTCGACGTAGATGACTTTCCCGCAGCTTCCCCACTCCAGCAGCGCCGAAGAGACCCAGGCTTCCTTCTCCAGGTCAGTGCCGCCGGCCTCCTCGGCCCGGCTGCGCGCAACCGGGTCGAGTTCCCAGAACACGCACCGGCGACACCGCTGGGGCAGGTCATCGATGTTGTCGAGCGTAATATTCGCGACGCGACGACTCATTGCTGGCGCTCCGCACGTCGAGGGATCCAGTAGCTGGCCCTAGCCTAGGCGCCGTACCAGGAATCTTCCTGGTGGACGGGGTGGATGTGGGCGCGGGGCGCCCCTGCCTTCAGGCATTGCGCGACCAATCGGGCGTGATGCACGGCCAGCCCGGGCCGCACCGGCTCGCCCGGGCTTGGGGTGAGGCGAAGGGGCGAGTGGGTGGGTAGGAGTTGAGCGTTGTTTCACGTGAAACGCGCGTCGACGGAAATCGCCGGATCGCGCAGCCAGACGGCCCGCCGCACCGCCCCCGCCGCCCACACCTCCTCGCCCGTGGCGTCCCGGAATTGCGCCGTCCGAGACACCCGGTCACGGTGACGCCGGAGTTGGTGAGACACCGACACACGTGCCGCATGAATTGCCGGCCCGAACAAGCCTCAGGAACGAGTTACGACCCGGGGGACCCGGAGCTGACCGGTCGGCGGATCCTGCTCGGGCGGCAGGTACAGCCGCTGGATGGCGGTGAGGACGGCTTCGGCGATGGCCGCCCGGTACACCGGCGAGCCGAGCGCCGTCGCGTCGCGAGGACTGGTGAGGTAGCCGACCTCGATCCGCACGGCCGGCATGGCAGTCCGGCGCAGCAGCTCCCAGGTCTTGGGATGCGTCCAGCAGTCGAGCATGTCCGTGCGGGACACGAGTTCCTTCTGGATGAGCGTCGCGAGCCGCTCGCCCACCGCCGACGAGCCATGGGCGTTGCCGAAGTAATAGCAGGAGACGCCTTCGGCCTTGGACGAGTCGCTGGCGTCGGCGTGTAGCGAGATGAGCAGGTCGGCGCCACGCTCGTTGGCTCGCCTGGCCCGCTCGGCGTCGTCCGGTGCCTCGTCGGCCGCGTGCACGCGAAAGGTCTCCAGGCCGGACGACCGCAGCCGGACCTCCAGCCGGTTGGCCAGGTCCGCCACGATGTCACGCTCGTTCAGTCCATGGGCGACGGCGCCGGCGTCCTCGCCGCCATGGCCGGCGTCGATGGCGACGACCGTGCCAAGCAGCGAGGACCCGCGCACGAGCAGCCGTGTCGACTCGCGCAGGACGTCCGGGCGGCCGCCGGTGACGGTGCGCTCCAACCGCTTGAGCTCGCGCAGGGTCTGCGGACCGCAGCGGCCATCCGGTTCGAGGCCCCGGTTGCGCTGGAAGTCGCGGACGGCCGCCTCCGTGCGCGGCCCGAAGATGCCGTCGCTGCGGCCGACGTCGAAGCCCATGCTCGACAGCCGCGTCTGGAGCGCCGCGACGTCGTCGCCGACGAACGGGCGGCTGGTCGCGTAGTAGAGCAGCCGGTCGCCCAGCCGGTGGCGTGCCTCGTCGAGCGCACGGGTGGTGTCCGGCCCGATGATCCCGTCGACCGACAGCCCGCGACTCTGCTGGAAGGCGCGCACGGCACGGTCCAGGCTGTCGTCGAACTGGTCGGCCCCGGGCGTCTCCGAGCCCTCACCACCGGGCTGCCGCGGAGCCGCTGGGAGGAAGGACAGATGGGTCAGGGCCGCGCGCGCATCGGCCACGCCCGGACCGCGGTCACCGAGCCGGAGCAGCTTCACGGGACATCAGCGTAGGCGATCCGGCCGGCCGAGCGGGGGCCGCGGGCGTGACCGTCCCGCTAGTTCTGGCTCCTCCTGATTCCGCCCGGCCCCAGGGGGGTGGACCGCTGCGGGCACGGGCCGGTCGTCCGCTCGGCCGGGCGTCGGTTCGAGCGGCCGAGAAAGCGATCGGAAACGAGTTCGGCCCGTCGGCCTCGCCACGTAGGGCGAAGCCGACGGGCCGTGGGGGCTCGCTGGCCGGGACCGGCCCGGAGGCCGGGCCGTGGGGCGGGATCAGATGAACTCGGCGAGGTCGTTCAGGAGGGCACGCTTCGGCTTCGCGCCGACGATGCTCTTCGCGATCGCGCCATCGACGAACACGGCCATCGTCGGGATCGACATGATCTGGTAGGCGCGCGCCGTCTGCGGGTTCTCGTCGATGTTGAGCTTGACGACCCGCAGCGAGTCGCCGTGAGCCGCCGCGATCTCCTCCAGGACGGGGGCGACCATCTTGCACGGCCCGCACCACTCGGCCCAGAAGTCGACCAGTACGGGCTTGTCACTTTTGAGCACCTCGGAGTCGAACGTCTTGTCCGTCACCGGGGTGGTGGCTCCTGCCATCGCTTTCTCCTTGGGTCGTGGGGACGGTGTCGTGTCAGGCCGCTGGCGCGGTCGAGCTGTCGCCGGTCTCGTGGTCGGCGATCCAGCGCTCGGCGTCGAGGGCGGCGGCGCAGCCGGTGCCGGCGGCGGTGATCGCCTGCCGGTAGATGTGGTCGACCACGTCGCCGGCGGCGAAGACGCCGTCCAGGTTCGTCCTGGTCGATGGGGCATCGACGAGGACGTAGCCCTCATCGTCCAGCGTCACCTGGCCGCGGAACAGCTCCGAGCGCGGCACGTGGCCGATCGCGACGAACATGCCCGTCACGTCCAGCTTGTCGTCCGCGTCGGTCACCGTGTCACGCAGCCGGACGCCGGAGAGCTTGTGGTCGCCCTCCAGTCCGGTCACGACCGCGTTCCAACGAAACTTGATCTTCGGGTTCGCGGCCGCGCGGTCCGCCATGATGGCGCTGGCGCGCAGCTTGTCCCGGCGGTGGACGACCGTCACGGACTTCGCGAACCGGGTCAGGAAGGTGGCCTCCTCCATCGCCGAGTCACCGCCGCCGACGACCGCGATGTCCTGGTCGCGGAAGAAGAAGCCGTCGCAGGTGGCACAGGCCGAGACACCGCGGCCCAGCAGCCTGTCCTCGTCGGGGACGTCCAGCTTCCGGTAGGCCGAGCCGGTGGCGATGATGACGGTCTTGGCGTAGTGGACTTCCTCGCCGACCTTCACGACCTTCGGAGTGACGGTCAGGTCGACCTCGGTCACATCGTCGGGGATCAGCTCGGCACCGAAGCGCTCCGCCTGCTTGCGCAGGCTGTCCATGAGCTCCGGGCCCTGGATGCCTTCCGCGAAACCGGGGAAGTTCTCCACTTCGGTGGTGGTCATCAGCGCGCCACCCGCCGAGACCGCGCCCTCGAACACGAGCGGCCGCAGGTTGGCGCGCGCCGTGTAGATGGCCGCCGTGTAGCCCGCCGGGCCGGACCCGATGATGATGACATCCCGGACCCCGCTGTCCTGCGCTGTCACGCCCTGCTCCCTTCACATCGCGACCTAAGCCGCTGACACGCTAACCGCGCCGGGTTATCAGAGATTCCTGCCTGCACCGGGTGGCAGGCCGGCCGTCCACGCACCCTCGTCGGATGCCGCCTTCGGATGCCGCCTGCCGGCCTGGACCTCTCTATCAAGCCTTGGTGGTCGTTCCCGCGTACCAGGTGTCGTCGGCCAGGTGGCCGGCGTCGCAGCCGAGATCGACGACGGTCAGCTGGATTCGGTCCTGGCCGGGTGGGACGGTGCCCGGGGCCGCGGCGGCAGCTCCGCCCTGGCCGGCAGGCTCATCATCACTCGACGTCGCGGAGGTACCAGATTCATCCGTTATGTCTGATGTGTCTTGAATCTCCAGTACGACCAGCACGGCATCGCGGCCACGGTAGCTGACCCGGTCGATCGCCAGTACGGCGCCGAAGCTCGTCACGAGCTTCTCGTAGCAGCCGAGCAGCCCGGGGGTAAGAACCGCCTCCCACGCCGCCGGGCCGCCAGTGGCCTGTCCCAGGGCCGCCACGGGGGTGTCCAGGCTGCTGTAGCCGGCGAACGGTACGCGGCCGGCCAGCAGGTCCTTGGCGTGCTGGGCGACGGCGTCCGGGTCCAGCGGGACGCCGCTGTCGGCCACGCTTATCACCTTGCTGGCGACCGATGACCGCACCGACGGCGCAAGGGCCGCCTCGCCGCCCGCCGCCCCCGCCGCGCTGTCAGCCGCGGACATGGCCGCGCTCGAGCTGGCGAAGTGATCGGAGGAGGCGCTGTTGTGCCCCCAGACGGCGAACAGCCCAGCTCCGGCGGCCACGACCAGCAGGCAGACGGCGAGCAGCGCGAGGCGCTCGGGCCGGGTGGAGCGGGGGAGGACGGACGACCGGGCACGGGTGGGCGCGAGGTGTCTGGCGGTGGCGCCGTAGGTCGGTGGCCGGCGCGTCCGGCCGGGCGCGCGCCGCTCGGCTCGGCGGTCACGGTGGCCGTCCGATCCGGCGCGATCCGAGCCGGAGCCAGACGCCGGCGCCGGAGCCGTCGAGAGGGCGGCCTGAATGCGGCGGGCGACATCCGGCGGCATGGCCACGGGCGCGAGCCGGGAGAGCTCGACGCGGACGTTGCGCAGCGCGACCACGGCCCGCTGGCAGTCGGCGCAGGCCCGAACATGACGGTCGACGGAAGCCGGCGTGCGCTCGCCGTCCGCGTAGGCGTCCAACAGCTCGCCGTCCGGATGGCGCGACACCGGCTCACCGCGCGCGTCAGACCCCACCGTCCATCACCTCCCCCTTCTCCAAGACGGAGCGGACGGCCTGCTGGTTCCCCGGACGGAGATGCCCGAGCTGTTCCGCGAGCCGAGCCCGGCCGCGCGCGGCCCGGCTCTTGACCGTCCCGACCGGCACGCCAAGCGCCGCCGCGGCCTCGGCTACGGGCATTCCTTCGACGTCGACGAGCACGACGGCGGCCCGCAGCGCCGGTGGAAGCCGCGCCAGCGCCCCCTCGATGTCGAGGCGAAGCTCACCCTCGGCGTGCGCGTCGCGTGGGTCGGCTGGCTCGTGCTCGACCCCGTCCGGGCTGGTCGGCATCGGCACGGTCAGCGGGCGGGCGGCCTTGCGGCGCAGGCGGTCCAGCGCGGCGTTCACCGTGATCCGATGTAGCCAGGTGCGCACCGTCGACTCGCCGCGGAACCCGGCAGCGCGCCGGTGGGCGGAGAGCATCGCCTCCTGGACCGCGTCGGCCGCGTCCTCGGCGTCGTGCAGCAGCCTGTAGGCGACCGACCAGAGCCGGTCGGCGTTGGCCCGGAACAGCTCGGCGAACGCCGCCGGGTCGCCGTCGACATGCCTGCGCAGCAGCGCCGCGTCCGGGTCGTCCGACCACGCCGAGCCAGCGTCGGCAGGATCGGCCGGGGGCGACTCCGACTCGGCCGTGCTCTGAGCCTGGCCGGGTCTGGCGGGCACGCCGAGGGAGCTGCCTGGTACGGGTTCGCCGGTCTGGTCAGGCATCGCATGCGGCCGGGACGGTGCTCGCCGACGCCCAGGTCAGGACAGGAACTTGATCTCGGCGATCGAGCCCTTGTCCTTGCCGTCCGAGCCAGTGGGCACGTGAGTCAGCCACACCACCCAGTACTGCGCGGGCGCGGCGTCGGCCGGGATCTGGATCGTTACGGACTGGCCGGCGGTGCCAGTCTGCGCGGTTCCGACGATCGGGAACGCGCCGATGTCGGTGCCATCGGCGTTCGCGGCGTGCAGCTCGAAGGTGACCGGGGCGAGCGTCCCGACCGTGACCACTACCTGGCTGGGGTGCACTGGCTGCGCGAACGAGACCTTGAAGCCGACGCCGCTCTTGAGGCCGCCGAACTGGGCGCCGTTGTCCCGATGGTTATAACCCTCTGTCGTCCACTCGGTAGCCAGGTTCCCATCGGTCAGCAACTTGACCTGCTCGGGCTTCTCGTCGTACGGCGCGGATCCCTGCGGGTCGAAGGAGACAACACCGCTCGGTGTGAAGGGCTGGGCGGTGGTGCCTGTGGGAGACGAGGTCGGGTTGTCCGCGTTACCGCCGTCCCCTCCACCGCCGAGCTGGAGGGCGAGCACGATCCCGGCGGCGAGAATGGCGACCACCACGATCGCGATGATGATCGGAAGCGCGCGTCGCCGGGGCTGCTGCCGGTTGTCCGGGGCATGGCCCGAACGCGGCCGCTGGCCGCCGGTTCCGGCCGGCGGGTAGCCGCGCTGCTGTGGCGGGTAGCCGTTGTCGTCGTAGCCGCCACCGCGCCGAGGGCGGTCGTAGCCGTCGTCGTAGTCGTCCTGGTAACGCCCGCCTCGGTAGCCACCGTCGTCGTAGCCGCCGCGGCCGTAGTCGTCCCGGCTGGGGGTCGCGAAGCCCGCCGTCGACGGCAGGCTCGCGGTATCGGGGCCGTAGCCGTCCGAGCCGCCGTAGCCCGGCGTCATCGCCTCGGTGCCCGGTGGCTCGTCGCCGAACGTCATCAGGCCGGTGTCGTGCAGCGCCTCGACCGGGGTGACCGCCTCCAGCTCGGCGATCAGGTCGGTGGCCGTCGTGATCGGCTCGCCGGCCGACTCGTCGCCGCTGAGCGCGGCCATGGTGATCGCGTCCAGGTCGCGCGGGACCGTGTGGTTGAGCTGGCGCGGGCTCTGAAGGCGGCCGTACGTGCCGTAGGAGGCCGTTGGCAGGCCCGTGTCACCGGGCAACGGCCAGTAGCCCGTCAGGGCGGCGTAGAGCAGACCTCCGAGCGCGCGCACGTCGGCGGCCTCGGTGCCGGCGCGGTCCTCGCCGCCGGCCGGCGCCGTTCCGTCGATGGTCGCCAGCACGGCGCCGACCTCGAGGTCGATGACCTTGACCGTGCCGTGGCCGGAGATGATCACGTCACCGGGGCGCAGGCCACCGTGGCGCAGCCCGCGCTCGTGCGCGGCGGCGATCACGCGGGCCGCGCCGAGGACGACGGCCGCGGCCTGCTCCGGCCGCAGGGGGCCTTCCTCGGCGAGCTGCCGCAGGGTGCGGCCATCGACCCACTCGGTGATGACGTAGGAGACCTGGCCGTTCTCGGTGGTCGTCACGGTCGCGTCGTAGGTCGACGCGGCGCCCGGGTGGACCAACCGACCGGAGTTCACCGCCGCCGAGAGCAGCGACTGGGCGGCCTCATGGCGGGCGGGATCGTCGTCCACATGCTCGACGACGCGGACCGCGACCGGCCGGGTGAGTACCGTGTCGTCACCACGCCAGAGCGTGACCGGGCCGCGGGAGCTGAGCACACCGATGAGGCGGTAGCGGCGGTCGAGGACGGACTCCGCGAGCAGGGTGCCACCGCCCGCCGCGTCTGCCCCGGACGAGGCGTTAACTGTCACGTCGTTGTCGACGTCCGCGGACTGCGGCCGGTTGCCTGCCTCGACCACAACGCCTCCGTCGTCCCCAGCTACGTGGCGCCGTCGCCACTGCGCTCGCCCCACCAGCGGCCGACGATGCCAACGCCGCGCCGCCTGGTGGCGCACCCGATGGCCTCGTCTGCCCGCGTCACCCGCTTGGGCGCCACTTGACCTGAGTCTGGCGCACCCACGTTGGCTCTTGCTGGCCGTTTGGCGATGTTCCCAGATTAGTTTACGGGGATCGCCCCGATGGTTCTCTCAGCCCCGGCTGAAACGTCGGGAGACCATCCGCGTCAGCGCCCTGACCTCGGGGAGGCCCATCCGCGTGACCGTCCCGACGAACAGGGGCAGGCCGACCAGCGCGCCGACGAACACCGCGGTGAAGGAGCCGAGGAGCCCGTCGCCGAGGACGTCGCGCAGCCCGTGGGCGACGGCGCTGGCCGCCGCCGCGCCGATGCCGGCGGCGACGCCGATCCGGGCGAGCGTCGCGATCACCCGGTCGCCGTCCATCCCGCCGAGCCGGCGGCGCAGCAGCGCGACCGTCACGCACAGCCCGGCCAGGTAGCCGACGTTGAAGGCGAGCGCCAGCGCGATCGCCCGGTGCTCCGGTGGCAGGAGATGGCTCAGCACCACCGCGGCCAGCACGTTGATCGCCACCACACCGATGTTCACCAGCGATGGCGTCCGGCTGTCCTGATGGGCGTAGAAGACCCGCAGGTGCAGCTGGAACACGGAGAACGGCACCAGGGCTACGGCGAAGGCCGAGAGCGTGTCGCCGATGGCGACCGCCGAGTCGTGCTCGACGGCGCCGTGGTTGAACACGGCCACCGCGATGGGGCGGCCCAGCGCCAGCAGGAACAGCGCCGCCGGAACGATCGCGGTGAGGCTCAGCCGGGTCGCCGTCGACAGGTCGTCGAGCACCAGGGCGCGCTTCCCGTCGGCGGCGTGCGCGCTCATCCGCGGCAGCAGCGCGGTGATCACGGAAACGCCGATGATCGCGTACGGGAGCTGGAAGAGCTGGTAGCCGTAGGCGTAGATGACGTTGGCGGTGACGGCGGTCGACAGCCGGGTGATGACCACGTAGCCGGCCTGGCTGACGAGCACCCAGAGGACCGTCCAACCGGCGAGCCGAAGCGCGCTGCGTAGTCCGGGGTGGGAGAGATCCAGCCGCGGGCGGTAGCGGAAACCGACCTTGCGCAGTGACGGGAGCAACGCGATCGTCATCAGCACGACGCCGAGCGTCGTGCCGCCCGCGAGCACCGCGGTCTGCGTGCCGGTGATCGTCTTCGGGCCGGTGACCTGCGGCGGCCGCGGCCCGGAGATCACGTAGGTGAAGGCGACGCAGGTGGCGATGACGGCGAGGTTGTTCAGGACCGGCGTGAACATCGGCGCCGCGAACGAGCCACGCACATTGAGGATCGCGCCGACCGTCGCGCCGATGCCGTAGCAGAGGATCTGCGGCATGAACCAGCGCAGCATCTGGGCGCCGAGGTCACGCTCCGGACCCGGATGGCCGATGTAGCGGGCGACTATCTCGGGCGCCAGGACCATGCCGAGGATCGTCGCCCCGCCGAGCAGCAGGATCATCAGCGTCAGCAGCGACGAGGCGAACCGGTCACCGCCGTCCGGGTCCTCCTTGGAGGCCCGGACCAGGACCGGCACGACGACGCTGGTGAGGATGCCGCCGATCAGCAGGTCGTAGACGATGTTCGGGATCGTGTTCGCGACGTTGTAGGCCTCACCGACCGCCCCGGTGCCGAGCGCGACCGCGACCGCGATGGTGCGCAGGAAGCCGGTCGCCCGCGAGGCGATGGTGCCGAGCGCCATGACGCCGCTGGCCCGGCCGAGGCCGCCCTTCTTCCGGCCGCCGGCCGGCGCGGAGGACCCCGGCTGCGCGGCCTTCCGCGCGGGGCGCGGGCCCGTGCCCGACCTGGGAACCACCATCGTCTGGTCGGGCGTCCGGCCGGCGGCGCGGTCCGTCCGCGCCACCGGGCGATCCGGCGGCACCGGCCTGGGCGGCCGGGCCGGCCTGACCGGCTCCTGCGCGCGCTGGCGCGGCTGGCGCGGCGGCTCCGGCGGCGGGGTGCCACGGCGGCCACCGGCGCGGTGCGCGCCGAGCGGCCGCCCGTCGCGGCGGGAGACCGGCGTCGTCGGGCGCGCCTCGGCCCGCGGCGGCGTGCTCGGTGGCCCCCCCAGCCGGCTCGTCGGCCCCTGCGGTGAGACCGGGGGCGGCATGGAGGGCGTCGCGGTCGGCCTGGGCGTCGGCGGCGGTACCGGCGGTACCGGGGGTACCGAGCGCTGGGGCGGCCTCATCGACGGCGCGGGCGACGGGGGAGGCACCGAGGGCCGTCGCGGCCGCGCGGCCGGCGGGGGCGTCGACACAGGTGGGGGCGGTGGCACGGGCGGCGGTGGTGGTACAGGCGGCGGGGGCGTCCGCGGCGCGGCCGGCAGCCGGTGGGTCGGGCCCGCCGGGGCATCGCCGGGGTACCGGTCGTCCTGATATGGATCTTCGCGGTACCGCTCGTCGGCGCGACGGGGCCCGCGCGGGCCGTCGTCCGGGAGGTGCTCGTCCCGGTAACGGCCCTGGTACTGCCCGTCGCGGTAGCGACCGTCCCCGTACTGGTCCTCCCGGTACCGCGCGCCGGGACGGCGGGCGTCCCCGTAGCCGGCGGCATCCGGGTGCTCGGCGTCGGGGTACTGGTCGTCCCGGTAGGGCTCCTCGCGGTACAGGTCGTCCCGGCGGGTCGGGCCTGTCCCCCGGCGGTGCCGCGGCCCCGAGGGGCCGTCGGGACCGTCGGCCGGGCTCACGGCTCGCTCGGGTTGGCTGGCACCCCGCCAGCGTAGGCGCGTTGGGACTCGGTCCGTTGTGTTCCTGCCGCGTTCGCCTGGATCCGGCGCACGGGTGTTGTCGCCTGGTCAGTGGCCTCCGTGGCCCACGTCGGATGCGGCCCGGTTCCGGTGACGTCGGCCACTGCCGGGGGCTCGTCGATGGGCGGCCCACCGCTCGGCGGCCCGTTGGAGCCGCCGCCGTCGTGGCGACCTACGCCTGAGCGCCGGCGGCGCCGGCGGACCAGGCGCAGCAGGACCGCGGCGGCGAACAGCCCGACGGCGGCGTAGGTGATCGCGGTGGCGATCGTGCCGTAGGCGGTGGAGCGCACCAGGATCCGCGCCGGCTGGGTCGTCAGCCGTTGTTGGCCATCCGGCGTCAGCACCTGGACGAAGACGGGGAACGACCCCGCCGCGTCGGAGCTGACAGAGATCAGTACCTGCTTGACGCCACCCGGCTGGACGGTGACGGGAATCCTGGACGCCGAGCGCAGCCTGGTCTTGTCGTTGGCCGACAGGGACACCATGACCGTCATCGGGTACGCGTTGCCCTCATGGGTGTCGCTGAGGTTGTTCACGGTCAGTGGCACCGTGCCCTCGCGGCTGGTCAGGGTGACCTTGGCCGAGGCGACGACCTGGATGCCCGAACGGATCAGGTTGGTCCGGCCGTCGACCTCCTGGCTCAGTCGCACGGCACCGGGGCGGTCGGCGCGCCAGCTCACCGACAGCGCGGTCAGCAGCGTGTCCTTCATGGGCTTGACGACGGTCTCGCGCAGCTTGCAGTTCGGGGGGTTGGTCGTCACCACCGGGTTGGCCTCGGAGACGACTCGCGTGCACAGGACCGGGTCGAGCAGCGCCGCCTCGTCGCGCAGGTGCTCGACCGCCTCGACATAGGAGGTCGGGATCTCCCGGTCGGCCGCCCACTGCGGGTAGGTCGGCTCGCGGCGGGTGGTACCCGCGGTCGTCGTGGTGGCGGACGGTGCGGTACCCCCGGTCGAACCTCCAACCCGGCCCGCTGCCTCCGCCGTGCCCACGGGGTCGGTGGGCAGCACCGTCGGCTGGTAGAAGGGCTGGTAGCCGGGGTTCGCCTGCGCGCCGAGGGCCTGCAGCACCTGCCGGGCCACCTCGGCCGACGGGTTCCAGTCGCGGGGGAGCGCCAGCACGGTGAGACGGCTCTGGCTCGCTCGCTCAAGGGTGATCATGGCCAGCTCGGCGAGCACGTCGCCCAGGGCCTTCGGCTCGTTCGACTCGGCTGCTGGCGTCGTGACCAGCTCGGTCAGCTTCGAGTCGGCGGCGAGCGCGTGGATCGGGCCCGCCGAGGTCTTCTGGCTGGTGAGCGCGGTGGGGGTCACGTTCTTGCTGGTCGCCGGGATCAGCCGGTCGTCCAGGATGACGGTCGACATCCCGACGGTCTGATCGGCGAGGAACGCCAGCGTCGCGTCGTCGGCCAGTCCGTCCACGGGGTAGGCGACCTTCACGTTGGCTGAGACGTCGGGGCCGAGCACGTCGGCGACGACCGTGCGACCCGTGTTCACCGCCCAGTTGGCGTCGTAGAGCTTGCCCGCGTGGACGAGCGCGGCGAGGTCGACGTCGCCCCAGGGCAGCGCGAACACGGTGTTGCCAGGGGTCCTAGCGAACGCGCCCAGGTGGTCCAGGAAGGTGGCCGCGTCCGCGCTCGGAGGCTGTTCCCGCACGCCGCCCGGGCTCGCGTAGCGATAGCAGGGCGCGCGGACCGTCGTGCACACGGCCGCGATGTCGTCGTACGTGTCCCTGCCGGCCATCACCTGCAGGGTCTTCAACAGCGTCGGGTCGAGGGCGAGCGCGACCGTGGACCGCTGCCCGCTGGTCGGGGCGAGCGCCTCCAGCAGCCTGGCCAGCCGGCCAGCCGGCTTGATGTCCTCGGCCAGCCCGTTGTCGGTCAGCATCCCGTCCGAACGCAGTCTCGGGGGGGCCGAGATGGGCAGCACGGTCGAGATCGCGGTCGGCTTCACGGACGGCTGCGGCGGTGCCCAGACGAGGAACGTGTAGGCGGCGGCGATCAGGGTTCCCGACCTCATGACCGAGACCCGCATCGGATAGATCGTCAGCTGGGTCTTGCTCACCTTCTGATCCAGTTGGGCATCGAGCGTGAACGTGTGGTCGGGCGTGAGGGGCACCTCGCTCAGCGGGGCGCGGTAGGTGACGCTCGTCGGCTTGTCACGCACCTCTTCGAGCTTGGCGCGGCCGCCAACGCCACTGACACCACCGTTCATCACCGCCACCTCGACCACGAGATCCTGCCCCGAGTCCGAGGGCGCCAGGTCCACGTGTCCGCTCAGCGAGAGCGGGACCCCCGGAGAAGCGATCGGGACGTAGCTGTCCAGGACGACGCTGGTCTTCGTTACCGCCGCGGCCGCGCCCGTCCCGGCGCCCGTCCCCGAGCTGGCAGAAGCGCTCGAGGCGCCGGCGGAAGGCGTCGCCGTCCTGCCTGTGGATGAGGCTGTGGACAACCCTGTGGATGCTGTGGATGAAGCAGCTGACGGCGCCGCCGGCAGTCCGGTCAGCGTCGCCACCAGCGCCACCGCCGCCGCCAGGTACGCGGGCCGCCTGCCCACCCGCTGCCGGGGGCCGGAGTGGGTCACGCGCTGGCCGCCAGGAGCGCGGGAACGTCCTGCAGGAGCCGCCGTTCGTCGGCGTAGGCGAGCCGGCCGGCCACCTGGTCGAGCGGTACCCAGGCGACGGCGCTGACCTCGACGTCCGCGTCGGACAGCTCGCCGGCGGTGCGCAGCAGCAGGTAGTGGTGCACGGTCTTGTGCACGCGCGAGCGGCCCGCGACGAACCAGAAGTCGATGGTGCCCAGCGGCGCCACGATCTGCCCTGTCACGCCGGTCTCCTCGGCGACTTCACGGACCGCGGCCTCCTCGTTGGTCTCGCCGCCCTCGACGTGGCCCTTCGGCAGGGACCAAAGCAGCCGGCCGCGTCGATCCCGCCGGGCGATCAGAGCCGCGTTCGCGTGGCTGGAGCGGCCGTCCAGCACGAGACCACCGGCCGACGTCTCCTCCGTCCGGCGCAGCCGGCGACGGCCACGGGAGGAGGACGGCGCCGGCATAAAACGATCGTACGAGCATCGGATGAGCCGTCCCCGGCGACTGTCCGGCTTGTCCGAATGAGGGCTGGGGCAGGCGGACGCGGTTGGCGATGGTTGGAGCCGGTTCGGTGTCGATGCGGTGGTTGAGCTGGTGGCGAACCATGCGGATGGCGGCGGGGCGGATCGAAGCCGGTGAGACCGGACCCGGTGGGAACCGTGCGCCGCGCCGGTCCTGGTCATGATCAGAAAACCGGTGGGGGGCGCCGACGATGGCCGCTACCCTAGGCAGGTGTCTGTGATCAGTCTCGACAACCCGCGCGACTCGGCTGAGCGCGTGGTCGCCGGAATGCTGAAGGTACCGCCGCTCGCCGACGAGCTCGGGCGGATCTTCGCGGCGCACGGGCACGCGCTGCACCTCGTCGGCGGCACCGTCAGGGACGCGCTGCTGGGCCGCCTGACCGGGGTCGGCGGCACCAGTGGCGCCCCGGACCTGGACTTCACCACCGACGCGCGGCCCGAGCGGGTCCTGGAGATCACGCGTGCCTGGGCGGAGGCCACCTGGGAGGCAGGGATCGCCTTCGGCACCGTGGGGCTCGCCCGTCGCGGCGCCCGCCTCGAGGTGACCACCTACCGCGCCGAGAACTACGACCGTGACTCGCGCAACCCGACCGTCTCCTACGGCGACAGCCTCGAGGGCGACCTGGTCCGGCGCGACTTCACCGTCAACGCGATGGCGGTGTCGGTCCCCGACCACCAGTTCGTCGACCTGTTCGGCGGTATGGCCGACCTCTCCCGCGCGGTGCTGCGCACCCCCGGGCCGCCCGAGGTCTCGCTCGACGACGACCCGCTGCGGATCCTGCGGGCGATCCGGTTCGAGGCGCAGCTCGGCCTCGTTCCCACCCCGGAGCTGGTCGACGCGATGACGGCCCGGGCCGAGCGGCTGCGGATCGTCTCGCCGGAGCGGATCCGGGACGAGCTGCGCAAGCTGGTCGTCTCCGCAGACCCGGTCGGCGGTCTGCGGCGGCTGGTCGACGTCGGTGCCGCCGCCGTCACGCTGCCCGAGCTGCCGGGACTGCGGATGGAGATCGACGAGCATCACCAGCACAAGGACGTGTACGCGCACACCATGACCGTGCTGCGCCAGGCGATGGACCTGGAGGACGACGGCCCGGACGAGGTGCTGCGCTGGGCCGCGCTGCTGCACGACATCGGCAAGCCGCGCACCCGGCGGCACGCGCCCGGTGGCGGCGTCTCGTTCCACCACCACGAGGTGGTCGGACGGGACATGACCCGCAAGCGGCTGGTCGCGCTGCGCTTCCCCAAGGACGTCGCCGACGCGATCACGCTGCTGGTGTTCCTGCACCTGCGTTTCCACGGCTACGGCACGGGTGAGTGGACCGACTCGGCGGTCCGCCGGTACGTGCACGACGCGGGGCCGCAGCTGCGCCGGTTGCACAAGCTGGTGCGTTCCGACTGCACGACCCGCAACAAGCGCAAGGCGGCGATGCTCGCCCGCCACTACGACTCGCTGGAGGAGCGGATCGCGGCGCTGGCCGCCCAGGAGGAGATCTCCGCGATCCGCCCGGAGCTCTCCGGCGACGACATCATGGAGATCCTCGGCCTGCGGCCGTCCCGGCTCGTCGGTGAGGCGCGCCAGCACATGCTCGACTTCCGCTTCGACATGGGCATGGTCGGCCGCGACGCGGCCGTAGCGGAGCTGGTGCGCTGGGCCCGCGAGCGCGGCCTGGAGATCCCCAGCGAGGCCGCCGACGGCGTGGTGCCGTCCGGGTCGGCGCCCGTGCCCACGGGTGACGCCGAGGCCAAGGCCGAGGGGCAGTAGCCGGGCGGGTTACTGCTGGCGGCCGGAGACAGGCTCGTCGAGGACGTCGGCGGCGGGACGGGCGGCGGGCGGCCTGCCTGCCGCCTGCCCCGCCGCCGCCTGTCCCACCGGCACCGAGATGGCCGGGGATTCGTCCAGGGCCGGGCCAGCCGGCGCGCCGACGGCCCGGATCCGCATGTCGACCAGGTGGCGGCGGGCGGCGCGGTAGTAGACGACGCCCGCGAGCAGGTAGCCAAGGCCGGCGGCGACGATCGTCGGCGACGAACGGCCGTTCGTCGGCACTACGACGGCGGCCAGGGCGGCCGCGGCGACGAAGGCGACGTTGAACAGCAGATCGTAGAGAGAGAACGCGCGGCCGCGGTAGGCGTCCGGGACCTCCTCCTGGACGATCGTGTCGACGCAGATCTTGCTCGCCTGCGCCGAGAACCCGAGCAACAGGCCGGCGGCGACGAACAGCGGTGACGAGAACGGCAGACCGAGCACGATCTCCACCACGCCGCCGGCGACGAGCACGATCATGATCCAGCGGGCCTTGGGGATCCGGCCGGTGACCCTCGGGGTGACCACGGCCGCGGTCACCGTTCCGACGCCGCTGGCCGCGACGGTGACGGCGAGCCCGCCAAGCCCGCCGCCGGTTCCGGTGAAGTAGTTGCGGTACAGCAGGATCGTCATGACGAGCACCAGCCCGTAGGCCGCCCGGGAAGCGGTCAGCGCGGCCAGTGCCCGCCGTACCGGTCCGGTGCGCCAGAGCACCCGCGCTCCGTCGGCGAGGTCGAGGGCCACCTGGCGGAACTGGGTGGTGATACCGGCCCAGCCGATGATCTTCTCGGGGCCGAACATGTGCCGGTTCGCCAGCCGCGCGGCCGTCGTCGCGGCGCCGAGATAGGCGAGGCCGGCCAGGCCGGCCACCAGTGCGACCGAGGAGTCGCTGCCGCCCGTGAGGCTGCGCAGCCCGCTTCCGGCGCCCGCGCCGACCAGCGTCACCACCGTGCCCGACGTGACCGACAGCGCGTTCGCGCCGATCAGCCGGTCGACGTCGATCACTATCGGCAGGCCGGCGGAAAGCGCGGCGAGCACGAACCGGTTGACGCTGACCACGGCCAGCGCCATGACGTAGAAGTCCGCGCCGGTGTGGCCGGCGGCGATCAGCGTGACCAGGATCATCAGTAGCGCGGCCCTGGTCAGCGAGCACACAACCAACACCCGTTGGCGGGACACCCGGTCGAGCACGACCCCGGCGAACGGCCCGATGACGCTGAACGGCAGCACCACGATCGCCAGCGAGGCGGCCAACGCGCCGGGGGAAGCCGCTCGTTCCGGGGAGAACAGCACGTAACTCACGAGACAGGCCTGGAAGATCCCGTCGGCGGTCTGCGAGGTCAGCCTGGCGGCGTACAGCGCCCGGAACCCGGGCACGCCCAGCAGCTCCCGCAGTTTTCCGGCCCATCCCATAGCCCAGCAGCCTAGAAGCCGGTCGGGTGGGAAACGTGCGGGAGGTGCTGGTTGGGCATCCGTTCAGTGCCCGGGCGGCGGGGCGCGGGCGTGGTGTCCTGAGGGCTGGCGGAATCCGCGTCGCCGAGGGTGCCAGCTTGGGGCCCGTTGTCCAGGGGGCGGTCGACGACACCACTCTGTGTCATCGCGAGCCAGCCCATCGTCGTTCTGCGTCGGGCAACTGTCACGAAACGTGGCCCACGGGCGGGAACGATGGCCCAACTATGTCACAACGTGTGTTGAGGGTCGCGATGATCCTTCACTATGCGTTATGTTCGGCCTCTCGTCCCCGGAGGGCCGTGGTCGCGCCAGACAGTGGCGGGGCCCGGCGTCGCCGCGGACCCTTAACCGAGGCAGCCCGCGGAGGTCCCGCCCGATGGCCGATGCACGTCATCGTTCCCGTCATCGTGTCGCGGATGAGCGCTCCACCCGACCGGCGAGGATCCTGATCCCGGCGCTCGTGGTGCTGCTGTTGGCCGGCGGCGGCTACCTCACCGGCACCCGGCTGCTGGGCGGCAAGGGCGCGGGCGGTGCCTGCGCGGCGACGATGATGATCAGCGTGCGTACCGGGCCGGCCCTGACCACGGCGCTGACCCAGGCCGCCACGGGCTACAACAACGGACACCACCAGGTGCTCGGCAAGTGCGTCCGGGTCAAGGTGGAGACCGTCGACAGCGGTCAGACCGCGAGCGCGATCGCCGCCGGCTGGACGGACTCCGCCTACGGCGCGGCGCCCGACGTCTGGGTACCCGAGTCGGCCGACTGGATGGCGCTGGCGAAGACCAGCGCCGCCGGCGCCAAGATGCTCGGCGAGGGCGGGACGGTGGTGGCGAGCTCGCCGGTCGTGCTCGCGATGCCGCGGCCGATGGCCACCGCGCTCGGCTGGCCGGGCCGCCAGCTCAGCTGGGCCGACCTGCGGGCCAACGAGGGCTCGGCCTCGTTCTGGGCCGACCGCGGGCATCCGGAGTGGGGCACATTCAAGATCGGATTCCCCAGCCCGGAGACGTCGTCCGCCGGGCTCGCGGCGGTTCTCAACGTCGTCGCGAGCAACGTGGGCCAACCGTCGTCGGCCCTGACGGCGGAGCAGTTCTCCGGCGACCTGAACACCAAGGGCGCGATCCTCACCTTCGAGCGCGGCGCCGACCTGGTCACCGACTCGGACACCGACCTGGTCTCCGCCTACATCGGCTGGGGCAAGGATGCGCCGGCGCACATGTCCGCGCTCGTACTGCCGGAAAGCCTCGTCTACCAGGTGAACATGGGCACCGGCACCGCGACCGCGGACGACGCGGACGCGGACGCGGACGCGGACGCGCTCCCCGGCGGGCAGTACGGCCACGATCCGGCGGAGGTCCCGCTCGCCGCCGCCTACCCGACCGACGGTCTGGTCGTCGACGAGGCCACCTACCAGCCGCTGGCGCTGCCCGCCGGCTCCGACCGCGCGGCCGCCGCCCAGGACTTCCTGGCCGAGCTGACCGGATCTTCCGGCCAGGCGACCCTGGCCGCCGCGGGCTATCGCTCGCCTGACCGGACCAACTCCAGACTCACCGAGAAGGCGGGGTTCGTCCCGGCGCTACGGACCACGCCACGCACCGATCTCGACGGTAAGACGATCGACGGCGCCCGGCGCACCTTCCTGGGCATTCACCAGCGCGGTAACACTCTGGCCGTCTTCGACACGTCCGGGTCGATGGACCTGATAGTGCCGGAAAGCGGTGGCAAGACCCGGCTACAGATCGCCGTCGCGGCGGCGCATGCGGCGATCCCGCTGTTCGCCAAGGACAGCCGCCTGGGGCTTTGGCAGTTCTCGACCGGCCTCGACGGCGCCAAACCGTACCGAGATCTGGTGCCGGTCGGGCTGATGAGCGAGTCGGTGGCCGGTGTGCCTCGCGAGCAGGCGCTCCTCACCGCGATCGACGGCATGCGGGCGAAGGGCAGCACCGGCCTCTACGTGACCGCCCTCGCCGCGTTCCGAGCGCTGTCCGCGCAGTACGAGCCGGAGAAGCCCAACCAGGTCGTGTTGCTGACGGACGGACAGGACGAGGACAAGTCCAGCACGTTGACCCTCGCCCAGCTGATCCAGACGCTGAAGAACGAGTTCGACCCGAAAAGGCCCGTCCACATCATCACGATCGGTTACGGCGCGGACGTCGACCAGAGCGCCCTGAACCAGATCTCCGAGGCGACCGGCTCCAAGTACTACCCCGCCCAGGATCCCAACTCGATCTTCCAGGTGATGGTCAACGCCCTTACGGATCGTTAGGTTCCGTCCGGTCGTCAGTTCCGGTCCGGCGCGGCGCGACGAGCGGCGCGCCGGACCGGCGGGCCCCCGGTGCCGATGGTGTACCTCGTCACGAGGTGGTTCCAGCCGCACGAGGCGCACACCTCGACGACGTAGATCTGCAGATCGCTGAACCGGGCGGCCAGCTCGGGGAGGTCACTCGACGCCCAGGCCCGCCCGGAGGTCGAACCGAGTTCGTCGCCGTAGCTGTACGTGACATGCACGAGCGGCTCGCCGGGCTTCGGACGCTGGGGGTCGCCCGCGTGGCAGACCGGGCAGCTCTTGCTGGTCTGTTCGCCGTGGTGGCGCGCCGCCCGCAGCAGGTACGGGTTGGCGTCGCAGACGTCCTGCTGGGAGACCCGTCCGGCGTGCAGGTCGGCCAGCGTCGCCCGGCGGACGAGCGCGTAGTCGATGACCGACCGCGGTCCCATGCAGTCACGGTACCTCCGGCCCCCCACCGCTCCGCCATAGCCGAAATGAGCGCTTGTCGTGACGTTCGGCGCGAGCCGGGACCAGGCGGGCAAGCGGCGGCCCGATCCGCCAGGAGCTCCGGGTCCGTGCGTGACCAGGCCAGATAGATCGGGCGTCACTCGTGTGCCTCTGGCCGGACGCCAGTGAGACATCCCCTGTTGCCATGGTCGTCCCGACTCGTCTATGGTCGATGTATCGCCTCGATATGTTCGGACGACATGTTGAGTCGACATGTTGGGCCGACACAGTCGAGCCGACACAGTCGAGGTGAGAGGTCAGGGCGCGGAGCTGAGGCGCCCTGGCTGTTCCTGGCAGGTCAGACGGCGACGGCGATGCGGAGGGAGGGCACGCGGTGCTGGAGCTCGCGGTGCTCGGAATCCTCGCCGAGAGCCCGATGCACGGGTACGAGCTGCGCAAGCGGCTCGCGGCCGTGCTCGGCGCCTTTCACCGGTTCAGCTATGGCTCGCTGTACCCGGGCCTGCGCAAGCTGCAGGCCGAGGGCTACGTGACCGCCGACGACGCCGGCGCGGCGAGCCGGATCGGTGGGCGCAGCCGGGTCGTCTACACCCTCACCGCCGAGGGCAAGGAGCGGCTCGCGGAGCTGCTTGGCGAGGGCGGCCCGTCCTCGTGGGAAGACGAGATGTTCGGCGTCCGCTTCGCCTTCTTCGGCAAGACGGACGCCGCGGTGCGGCTGCGCATCCTCGAGGGCCGGCGCAACCGGCTCGAGGAGCGGCGCGAGAAGGTCCGCTCCGCGCTCTCGCGCACCCGGGAGCGGTTCGACACCTACACGCTCGAGCTGCAGCGCCACGGATTGGAATCCGTCGAGCGCGAGGTTCGCTGGCTCACCGAGCTGATCGAGACCGAACGCGCCCAGGCCCGGCCGGGGGCGGCGAATCTGGATCTGCCAGAGCCAGGGTCTCAACCCTCCGCGCAGCCGTCGGCGCCTCGGCCGCTCGTTCCGCCGCTGACGCCACCCCCTGCAACGTCCCAGGACCCCGACGGTGAGGTCCCAGGGGCCCGGTGAGCTTCGCCTGCCGGCGCGGCGCATCCGGTCCTGCACACATATTCCCGAGTAGTCAGAAGGAGCAGACCGTCATGGGTTCGGTTCGTGTCGCCATCGTCGGCGTGGGCAACTGCGCTGCGTCTCTCGTCCAGGGGGTCGAGTTCTACCGCGGCGCCGACCCGTCCGACCAGGTACCCGGGCTCATGCACGTGAAGCTCGGTGACTATCACGTCTCCGACATCGAGTTCGTCGCCGCGTTCGACATCGACGCGAAGAAGGTCGGCCGCGACCTGGCCGAGGCGATCGTCGCCAGCGAGAACAACACGATCAAGATCGCTGACGTCGCGCCGACGGGCATCACCGTCTCCCGCGGCCACACCTACGACGGCTTTGGCAAGTACTACCGCCTGACCGTCGAGGAGTCCGACGAGCAGCCGGTGGACGTCGTCGAGGTCCTGCGCTCGACCCGGGCGGACGTGCTGGTCTGCTACCTGCCGGTCGGCTCCGAGGACGCGGCGAAGTTCTACGCCCAGTGCGCGATCGACGCGGGCGTCGGCTTCGTCAACTGCCTTCCGGTCTTCATCGCGGGCGTCCCCGAGTGGGCCGAGAAGTTCCGTGCCGCGGGCGTGCCGATCGTCGGTGACGACATCAAGTCCCAGGTCGGCGCCACCATCACCCACCGGGTGCTCGCCAAGCTGTTCGAGGACCGGGGCGTCATCCTGGACCGCACGATGCAGCTCAACGTCGGCGGCAACATGGACTTCAAGAACATGCTCGAGCGCGAGCGGCTGGAGTCCAAGAAGATCTCCAAGACCCAGGCGGTCACCTCCCAGCTCTCGCACGACCTCGGCAAGGACAACGTCCACATCGGCCCGTCGGACTACGTCGCGTGGCTCGACGACCGCAAGTGGGCCTACGTCCGGCTCGAGGGCCGCGCGTTCGGTGACGTGCCGCTGAACCTGGAGTACAAGCTCGAGGTCTGGGACTCCCCGAACAGCGCCGGCGTCGTCATCGACGCCGTCCGCTGCGTGAAGATCGCCCTCGACCGGGGCGTCGGCGGCCCGATCCTGTCGGCGTCGAGCTACTTCATGAAGTCCCCGCCGGAGCAGTACCGCGACAGCGTCGCCCGGGACAAGGTGGAAGCCTTCATCCTCAACGAGGAGTAGGAACTCGGCGAGGAGTAGGAGACGGCCGCGCATGCGGTCGGTTACGCACGGCGACGAGGGCCGGGCATCCGGAGGGGGATGCCCGGCCCTCGTCGCCGTTTCGGCGCAAGTCAGCGCACCTGCCCGGCAAACCCGCCGCGAGGCAACTTCCCGATGGCCTGACGCGTCTGCCTGGGAGGCGTCCGGTGCCGGACGCTGGGTTTTCGGGCTCCGGCCACCGCCTGGACGACAGGTGACCGGGGCCTGAGGACGACAGCGCGGTAGAGGCAAGTGATCGGGGCAGGGGTGCCTGCCGGGGCGGTCGGGCTGGCATGAGATCCTGGGCTGCCATGTACCGAACGCGACCGAGCCTCCTACCTTGCCCCGGTCGCGGTGCGGGAAGGACGGGACGGCTTTGAGCCTGCCGAACGATCAGGAACCGGTCCGTCGGCGCCCAGCGCCCCCAGCGGGCGGCTACCTGGATGACGCCGCCGGCGGCCCACGCGACTATGACGGCCGTGCTCGCCCTGGACGACCTGACCGGTATGAGCGGCCGGACCTCGACGAGTTGCCGGGCCGGCCCGACCGTATGGGTCGGCCCGAGCGCGCGGACGAGACGGCCCGGCCCGAGCGGCCGGTCGCCGGCCGTGGCCCGCGCCCCGGCCCGAACGGCGGTCCCCGCCCGGTGGGCGCTCCCAGAGCGGGTGCTGCCCCCGGCCAGACTGGCGGCGCGACCCCCACCGGCCGCCGGCCGGTCGCCGGCCGCGGAGACCGGACCGGCGCCCGCGCCGCGGCCGGCGAGCAGCCGTCGGACCGCCCGTCCTATCACCCGCGCGCCACGGCCAACCGCGCGCGCGGCGGGGCCACCACCACCATGGCCGTCGACAGCAGGACGCGGGGGGTCTCCGACCGGGGTCGCCGGCCGATGCACCCGGCCGAGCAGGACGCCCTCTACGACACCGTCGACCAGGCCGCGCTCAGCCGGATCGAGCTGAGCGATCGCGACGACCAGGCCACCACCTATCGCCGCGTCGCCTCGGACGGCGCGACCCAGGTGGGGCCGCGTCGGCCGGCGGGCTCCGGCAACCACCGCCGCCCGGCGGGCCCGGACGGTCTGACCGGTCCCGACGGCACCGGTCCCAGGCGCGCCGCCGCGGCGGCGGGCGCCAAGCCGGGGCGCAGGCTCGGCACGCATGGGCCCAAGTGGTGGCGGGCACGGCCGCTGTGGCTACGTCGGCTGGTGGTGTTCGGCTCGCTGTCCAGCGCGCTGCTGGTCGTCGCCGGGCTCGCGATCCTGTACTCGATGACCAAGGTGCCGCTGCCCGACGAGATCAAGACCGGCGACCAGACCTCCGTGATCTACTACGCCGGCGGCCAGCAGGAGCTGGCCAGGATCGGCACGGTCGACCGCCAGAACGTGCCGCTGTCGCAGATCTCCAAGGACGCCCAGCACGCGGTGCTCGCCGCCGAGGACCACAACTTCTACAACGAGCCGGGCATCTCGTACCGCGGTATCGCGCGCGCCATGGTCGCCAACGTGAAGGGCGGCGGTGTCCAGCAGGGCGGCTCGACGATCACCCAGCAGTACGTGAAGAACGCCTTCCTCACCCAGGACCGCACGTTCTCCCGCAAGATGAAGGAGATCGTGATGGCGGTCAAGCTGGACCAGAAGTACTCCAAGGACCAGATCCTCGAGTTCTACCTGAACACGATCTACTTCGGGCGGGAGACGAACGGCATCGAGGCCGCCTCCCAGGCCTACTTCGGCAAGCCCGCCAGCCAGCTCACGGCCGCCGAGGGCGCCGTCATCGCGGGCCTCATCCGCTCGCCGAACAACCTCGACCCGAAGAAGAACCCGGACAAGGCCAAGCAGCGGTGGAACGAGGTCATCAACACGATGATCTCCGAAGGCTGGCTGAAGGAGAAACCGGCCTACCCGGAGAACGTCCTGGACAAGAAGAACAACTCCAACAGCTCCGACCAGGGCAGATACATTCAGGACCAGGTCATCCGCGAGCTCGAGGCGCACGGCATCTCCGAGGACCAGGTCAGCACCGCCGGGCTGCGGATCACGACGACGATCGACTACGGCCGCCAGGCGGCGGCCTTCAACGCGGTCAACAGCGTGATCGGTCCCGTCTACCCGAAGCTGTCGAACCTGAAGACGGGCCTGGTCGCCGTCGACCCGAAAACCGGCAAGGTACTGGCGTGGTACGGCGGCTCGTTGTACGGCAAGAGTCCGACGACCGGCCAGGAACAGTACCTGGACAACGTCTCCGGGGCGGCGATCCCGTCCGGCTCGACCTTCAAGGCCGTCACCCTGATAACGGCGCTGAGCAACGGCGCGAGCCTGAAATCGACATATGAGGCGCCGGACGAGGTGACGCTGAAGGGCACCACGACGGAGGGTGACTACGTCGTCCACAACGACGAGGGCGATCCCAACTTCCGGTACACCGATCTCGCCACCGCCACCGCGGCATCGCTGAACACGGTGTACGTGCCACTCGGCCAGAGCATCGGCGTCTCGAAGGTCATCGCGATGGCGAAGGATCTGGGCGTCACGTCCCCACTGGACAACGTCGCCGGTGTCACGCTCGGCCAGGACTCGGTGCACGCCACCGAGATGGTCTCGGTCTACAGCACGCTGGCCAGCGGTGGTGTGCGCACGACCCCGCACATCGTCGACAAGGTCCTGAACAATGACGGCCACGTCATCTACCAGGGCCAGTCGGAAGCGGCGACCGTCCTCCCCCCCAACGTCGTCAACGACGCGACGTACGCGCTGGAGCAGGTGATCGCGAGCCCGAACGGCACCGGCAAGACCAACGCGAAGCTCGCCGATGGCCGGCAGGCCGCCGGCAAGACCGGCACCGTGCAGGAGTACCGCTCCGCCTGGTTCTGCGGCTACACAGCGGGCTCGAACAACATCGCGGCCTGCGTGAACATGTTCCGCGGAGACGCCAAGGTCGACAAGGACGGCCATCCACTGCCGGACCAGTCACTGGCGCATGTCGCCGGTGCGATCACGGGCCCGGGCGTCTACGGCGGGGACTGGCCGGCGAAGATCTGGAAGGTCTTCATGGACGCCGCGCTCAAGGGCCAGCCGGCCGAGAAGTTCGATCCGCCGGTCTACGGCGGCGAGATCACGAACGCCTCCCCGTCGCCGACCCCGACGCCCGACCTGCCGACGTCGCCGACCGACGGCCAGCTGCCCGGTCTGCCCGGCATGACCTACAACCCGCTGGACCCGCTCGGCATCAACCGCGGCCGGGGGACCAACAGCGGCACTAGCGGAGACGGCAGCGGTAACGGCGGTGGCAACGGCGGCGGTGACGGCACGACCGAGACCGCCGCCCCCACGCCCAGTCCCACCCCCGCCGGGGGCGGCGGAATCTTCCACGTCGGATAGGGATCCGGACCGGGGACGGCGGATGGGCTGACCAGGGAGAAGCCGGTGGCGGCGGCGTGCGCCGTCGCCGGCCTTCCTGGCCGCCGCCGTCGGCCCTCGAAGGGTGGCCGACCGGGCGGCGGCAGACGGGCGAGCCCGCCAGCCAAGGTGCAGGCATTGTCGGAGTCAGGATCGCCGGAGTCAGGGCGGACCGGAGCGTGTATCACAATGGGCGCATGACAGCGGGGCGCGGATGAGGCGGCCGGTATGACGACCCCCGACGCACCGGTCACCGACCGGGCTATGACGGCGGACGAGGCGGTGAGCCCCAGCCTCGAGGATCCGATGGCGCGGGGCGCGAGCGAGCTCATCGGTGGGCCGCCGGGGCGGCACGCGGTGCTGCCCGACCGGTGGACCTGGTGGACGCCGGTGCGGGTGCTGCTCGCACTGACGATCGTCGTGTGCGGCCTCGGCTACGCGCAGAAGTCCACCTGCCGGGACACCCGGAACTGGACACACGAGTACCAGTACACGCGGATGTGCTACTCGGACGTCGTCGCGCTCTACTCGCAGGAGGGCCTCAAGGACGGGAAGGTCCCCTACCTTGACTACCCGACCGAGTACCCGCCGCTGATCGGCGCCACCATGGAGGTGGTGGCCGCCGTCTCGCGGGTCGCGCCGTCGCAGCGGCCGGTCTACCGGACCGAGAACGGTGACCAGGTCATCGACCACTGGACCATCGACGCCCGGTCCGCGCTGTTCTACGACCTGACCGCGCTGGTCTTCCTCTGCTTCGCCTGCGCGGCGGTCGTCGCCGTCGCGAAGACCGCCGGCCGAAGGCGGGTCTGGGACGCGGCGCTGTTCGCGCTCGCGCCCACGATGGTGCTGCACCTGCTGACCAACTGGGACATCGTCGCGGTCGCGTTCGGGGCGCTGGCCGTCTACGCCTGGTCCAGACGGGCGCCGGTGGCCGCCGGCGTCCTGCTCGGCCTCGGAGTGGCCACCAAGCTCTACCCGGTGTTCTTCCTCGTCGCGATCGGCATGCTGTGCCTGCGCACCGGCCAGCTGCGGGCCTTCGGCCGGCTGGTCGCCGCCACCGCGGCGACCGTCGCCGTCGTCGTGCTGCCGACCTACCTGATCGCCGGCTACTTCATCGGTGACAAGAAGTCGCACGACGGCATCCTGTCGAGCCTGGGGTCCGGCGGCTGGTTCGGCATGCTCGACGGGCACGCGGGCGGCGCCCAGAACGCGGTGGCGCGCTTCATCGACCTCAACGAGCACCGCCCCGCCGACTGGGACTCGCTCGCGTTCGCGGTGCAGTGGCTGTCCGGGGCGTACGACCCCGGTTGGTTCGGTGGTCCGCACCTGATCGTCATCGCGCTGGCCACGTTCGGCCTCGCCGCCGTCGCAGCCGGCCCACTGGTACGCGCGCGCTGGAACGAGTCCGGGGACGACGAGGCGGATGACTCGGCCGGCGTCTCGACTGGCGCGAGTGGAGCGAGTGGCGCCGTCCGCGGGGCGACGCTGGCCGTGGGCGCCGCCGCCTGGCTGGTCGTGGTCATCGCCACGCCGGTCGTGCTGACGGCGGTGCGTGACCACGGCATCTCGGTGTCGGTGCTGAACGCCCTCACCTCGATCGCCCTCATCGCCTCGATCGCCGCGATCGCCGGGCTGTGCTGGTTCGCGCCGCGCCGCCCGCGCCTGCCGCAGGTCCTGTTCCTGCTCGTGGTCGCGTTCCTGGTGACCAACAAGGTGTTCTCGCCGCAGTACACGCTGTGGCTGCTGCCGCTGTACGCGTTGGCGAGACCGAAGTGGCGCGCGTTCCTGGTCTGGCAGGCCGCCGAGGCCTACCTGCTGTTCATGCGCTTCATGCACTTCATCTACAACGACACCAACGGGGCACGCGGGGTCGCCCGTGGCTGGTTCGTCGGCGCGGTCGCGTTGCGTGACCTGGTGCTGCTGGTACTCGCTGGTCTCGTCGTCCGCGAGATCCTGCGCCCCGAGCTCGACGTCGTCCGGGCCAGTGGGGTGGACGACCCGGCCGGCGGCGTTCTGGACGAAGCCGCGGATGCCTACGGCCCGCACCGGCGGCCGGCGCGGGTCCTCGTCGGTGAGGTCGTCGACGGCCCGTCCAGCTCCGGTGGCCTCTGGGCCGATGCGGCGACGGTCGCCGACGATCGCGGGCAGACCGACGGAGGCGGCGCTCCCGGCGCTCCCGGCGGCGCGGCCGGTCCCACCGGCGCGCCCGACGGCGACGTCCTGGAACCTGGCGCGCTGTTCCGGCCGCGGCGGACTGATCCCGAACCCCAGTGAGACCCCTGCACCCGGTGGACCCGGTGGACCCGGCGGGCCCGTCGGCGCCGCCGGGCCCGCCGGATTCGGCAACCTCGCTGGCCCGGCTGTCGTCGTCCGCGAGTGGGTGGTGGGCTCGGCTGCCAGAGTCGGCGCGGGCGACGCTGCCGCTGTGGTGCGCCAGCCGGGTGGCGGTCGCGTTGCTGTCGTTCGCCGCGGCGCGGGTCGTGGTCGAGGGCGCGCTGGGGCAGGTGCCCCGGTTCACCGAGCTGTGGGACCGCTGGGACGTCGGCCTGTTCACCAAGGTGGCGCGTTATGGCTACGTCTCGCCGCACTACTCCGACAAGACCGAGGTCGACTTCCCGGCCTTCCCGCTCGCCATCCGGCTGGTGCACTACGTCGTGCCGAACTGGATCGTCGCGGGACTGATCGTCGTGTTCCTGGCCGGGGCGGTCTCGGCCGCGGCGATCTGGCGGCTGGCCACGGACGACGGCGGCCCGGCCGCCGGCCGGGCGGCGGTGCTGGCAATGATCTTCGCGCCGTACGCCGTGTTCCTGTTCGCCGGCTACTCCGAGGCGCTTTTCCTGGCGTTCGCGAGCACCGCGTGGCTCGCCGGCCGGCGCGGCCGGTGGTGGCTCGCCGGCGCGCTCGCCGCCGGCGCCGCCGCGACCCGGGTCACCGGCATTCCGCTGTGGTGCGGGCTCGTCGTGCTGTACCTCGTCGAACGTCGCCGGGCCGGGCTGCCGGTGCTGGCGTTGCCGGCGCTGTCGCTGGCGCTCCCGCCGCTGCCCGTGTTCGGCTTCCTCTGGTACCTGCATGGCAAGACCGGGGAGTGGAACGCATACACGGTCGCGATGCGCGAGGGTTGGCACCGCTGGGTCGACTGGCCATGGTCGGGCTGGAAGGCGACTTGGGAGTCGGCCTTCCCGGGGCCGGACGGCTCGACGACGTTCACCTGGTTCTGGCGGGCCGAGCTGCTGGCCGTGGTCCTCGGCATCGTGGTCACGATCGCGTTGCTGTACAGCCGCCGGTGGGCCGAGGCGACGTTCATCGGTACCGCCACGGTGCTGATGGCCGCGACCAACTACTACGCGTCGGGCGTGCGCACGATGCTGGTCGCGTTCCCGGTCTACCTGCTGCTCGCGCGGCTCGCCGGCCGGTTCCCCCGGGCGGCGCCCGCCTACCTGTGGCTGTCCGGTCCGGTGATGGCCGCCTTCGTGGTCGCCTTCACCCAGGGCCGCTGGGTCGACTGACCGACGACCATGCCGTCGAGTCGAGTCGGGTTGGACTCGGCCCAGTCGGCCCAGTCGGGCCGGTCAGTGCCGACCGGGCGTCGGCGAGCCCCCGCCTCGAACCAGTTTCTCCGTCACTGTGGGTAGTCGTTTTGGAGATGGCGGCTGGGCCACCGGCCCGTGTGCCGGACTGACCGTGGGCGTCGGCGCCGCGGCCGGCGGTGGCGGCGCGGCCGCCGTCGAGGTCGGCCGCGCCGCCAACCGGCCCGAGGTGGATGGCTCGGTGCCCCCGGCGGGCGGCGCCAACGCGCCGCCCGCCACCAGGACGAACCCGGCCACGACGACACCAGCGAGCAACGTGGCCATGGCCTGTGCCGGGTACGGCATCACGGGCGCCTCGTCCGCGCCGTGCGCCGGCCGCTGCCGATGCGAGGTCACCACCGCCGTCGCCACTCCTTACCCCGGGTCGGCCCGTCCGTGCGCTGGCATCGCGCGGACGGTAACCCAGAGTGACGGTCATGTTGGGGAGCGCGGCGTGGGCGAGCGGGCCGAGCGCCGTCGGCGGGCGACGCGCCCCGCCGATACGGCCACCACGAGGCGAATCGCGTCGTGAGTGCGCCAGGATGGGGACGATGAGTACAGGCGGTGACCTAGAAGGACGCCCGGCCGGAGGCCCGGCCGGCGACGGCGAGCGGGCCAGGAACGCGCTGGCCTACCCGCTCGCCGGCGGGGCAGCCGCCGCCGTGTTGTGCGTCATCGTGCTGGCGGCCGTCGACCCGTCGCCCGGGCGGCACCTGCGCGGCCTGCTCATCCTGCTCGCGATCGTCGGCCTGCTCGCGGTCGTCTGGGGGTGGGCGCGCACCGTGTGGTATGGGCCGGCGGCGGACGGCCAGCCCGGTGACCGGGGTGCCCTGCCCGGCCGGGACGCCGAGCACGTCGAGTAAGCTCGACGCGGCACGGTGCTTGCCTTATCGCGGGCGCCGTCGGCGCGTTCTCCGCCGTGACCCACCACTACGGCCCCGGTACCAGGGATGTCCCGGTACCAACGGCGCGGCAGCGGGGGTGCGGTAGCGAGAGCGCGCATCATTCCCTCCTGCCATGGGTGCAACCCGTGGCCGCCGAGTCCACAGGAGGTGGGTTCAGCCTTGGCACGTCATTACGAACTGATGGTCATCCTCGATCCGGATCTTGAGGAGCGCACCGTCGCGCCATCCCTCGACCAGTTCCTGTCCGTCGTCCGCAACGGCGGCGGCGCGGTGGAGAAGGTCGACGTCTGGGGTCGGCGCCGGCTCTCCTACGAGATCCGCAAGAGCCACGAGGGCATCTACGCCGTCATCGATCTGCACGCCGATCCTGACGTCGTCGCCGAGCTCGACCGTCAGCTCACGCTCAACGAGTCGGTTATCCGCACCAAGGTCATCCGGCTGCCCGACGCGAAGAAGCCGCGCGTCGCCCGCCGGCCGGCCGCCTGACACACCCGCGGGACAGGGGGCACATCCCATGGCCGGTGAGACCGTCATCACAGTCGTCGGCAATCTGACCAGCGACCCGGAGCTGCGGTTCACCCCGAACGGGGCTGCCGTCGCCAGCTTCACGGTCGCCTCGACGCCGCGCACGCTCGACCGGGCCACCAACGAGTGGAAGGACGGCGAACCGCTGTTCCTGCGCTGCTCGATCTGGCGGCAGGCGGCCGAGCACGTCGCGGAGTCGCTGACCAAGGGCGCGCGCGTGATCGTCCAGGGTCGACTCAAGCAGCGCTCGTTCGAGACCCGTGAGGGCGAGAAGCGCACCGTCATCGAGCTCGACGTCGATGAGATCGGCCCGTCGCTGCGGTACGCGACGGCCAAGGTCGTCCGCGCGGCGCGCGGTGGCGGTCCCGGCGGTGGCGGCGGCTACGACGGCCCGTCGGACGGTGGGTACCGAGGCGGCGCAAGCGCTGGTGCTGGTGCTGGCGCTGGCGCCGCTGGCGCCGGTGGCTACAACGGCGGCGCGGCCGGTGCCGGCGGCGCGAGCGGCCCCGGTGGCGGCGGCGGTGGTTACCGCGGCGGTGGCGGCGGTGGCTCGTCCTCCTCGGGGGGCGGCTATTCCGGCGGCTCCGTCGAGGACCCCTGGTCGCAGCCGTCCGGTGGCTACTCCGACGAGCCGCCCTTCTAGCGCCCGTTCGTGGTGTCCGGGCGTCTCTCGCCCGGCGCGCGCCGAGCCGGCTGAGCCTGCCCGCCGCGCGCTTGGCGACTTCGCCCAGGCCGCGATGCTGCCCGGGACCGGACCCGGACCTCGATGGCGCCTCGCGCCTGACGAGGTCTCCGGGACCTCACCCGACTTCGTCTGAATCTAGGAGTGCACAACCATGGCCAAGGCGGCTGTGCGCAAGCCTAAGAAGAAGGTTTGCGTTTTCTGCAAGGACAAGACCGAGTACATCGACTACAAGGACACGTCGCTGCTGCGCAAGTTCATCTCGGACCGCGGCAAGATCCGTGCCCGCCGGGTCACCGGCAACTGCAGCCAGCATCAGCGGGACGTCGCCATCGCGGTGAAGAACAGCCGCGAGATGGCGCTGCTGCCCTACACCTCCACCGCGCGCTGAGGAGGGTGACGGGACATGAAGCTCGTTCTCACCCAGGAGGTGCCAGGTCTCGGCAGCCCCGGCGATATCGTCGAGGTGGCCGACGGCTACGGCCGTAACTACCTGGTTCCCAAGCAGTTTGCGATCATCGCGACCCGCGGCATCGAGCGCCAGGTCGAGCAGATCAAGCGGGCCCGATCGGCCCGCGAGGTCCGTGACCTGGGGCACGCGCAGGAGATCGCCGCGCAGCTCAAGGCGCTGTCCGTGACGCTGACCAGCCGGGCGGGCAAGGAAGGCCGGCTCTTCGGCTCGATCACCGCCGGCGACGTCACGGAGGCCGTGGCGAAGGCGGGCGGCCCGGCGCTGGACAGGCGGAAGGTCCAGCTGACCTCGCCGATCAAGGCCGTCGGTCAGCACACCGTCGCGGTGCACCTGCACCCCGAGGTGACCGCCCAGCTGACCGTCAAGGTCGCCGCGGCCTGACGCGCGGAAGCGGTCACGCGGGGGCTCGGCGCCCAGGCGCCGAGCCCCCGCACGACACCTGCCCGGTGTCCCGGAAACGTCCGGGGCACCGGGCATCGTCGTCTCCGGACCGGCCTGTCCGTGTCATCGAATGTCGGCGTCGGCACGTCGCGTGGTCCACAAGTGGCCCTCGTAAGGCGACGCTCTCCCTGCAGGGGCCCCGTTCGGAGACTTTGGTGAACTTTTTTTGTGTCCACAGGGCGCCGGGGAGAATGCCCAGCCTGACAGCCGATCCTGGCCGGTAAGCCGCTAGTCTGTCCACAGCTCATCGGCCGTCGTCCCGAGGTCCTCCCCAGGTCGTACCGGCGTTGCCCACAGGTTTTCCACACATGCCTGTGGATAACTTTTTGCTGGTCGGGGGCTGTGTTCCCTAAAGTCGGCCACTCAGGGATCGCCGCGGGGCTCCGAGGGCGACGCGCGGGGAGGCGCACGCACGTTCGTCCCCATCCGGCGCGCGCGGCCGTCCCAGCGCTCCTGCTTGACACAGGCCGGCCGCCTCATCGAACATTTGTTCGATGCACGGTACTGGCCTGGGTCGACCAGCACTGGTTGACCGGCCCCGGTTGACCAGCACTGGTTGACCGGCCTGGTCAGCCGGGGGGCGGTACGTAGCGTTGTCGGGCCGTGCTGGAAGATCGTGGACGGGGGGTGAGGCGGGTGACGGTCACCGACATCGCGCGCGGTGGCGGCCAGCCCGTCGAGTTCGACCGCACACCCCCACACGACCTGCCGGCCGAGCAGAGCGTGCTCGGCGGCATGATGCTGTCCAAGGACGCCATCGCCGACGTCATCGAGGTGATGCGCGCGGGCGACTTCTACCGGCCGGCGCACTCCACGGTGTTCGAGATCATCGGTGACCTCTATGGTCGCGGCGAGCCGGCCGACACGGTCAGCGTCGCCGCGGAGCTCGGCCGGCGTGACCTGCTGGATCGCGTTGGCGGCCCCGGCTACCTGCATACGTTGATCTCCAGCGTGCCGACCGCCGCGAACGCGGGCTACTACGCCAGGATCGTCGCGGAGAAGGCCGTGCTGCGCCGCCTCGCCGAGGCCGGCACGAAGATAGTCCAGCTCGCCTACGGCCCGTCGAACGATGTCGACGAGTTGGTCGACCGCGCCCAGGCCGCCGTCTATGAGGTCACCGAGCGGCGCACCACCGAGGACTACTCGCCGCTGGGTGACCTGCTCAACCCGGCCCTCGAGGAGATCGAGGCGATCGCCGGCCACGAGGGCGCCCTCACCGGCGTGCCCACCGGCTTCACCGACCTCGACGAGCTGACCAACGGACTCCACGGTGGACAGCTGTGGATCGTCGCCGCCCGCCCGGCGGTCGGGAAGTCGACTCTGGGTCTCGACTTCGCGCGGGCGGCCTCCATCAAGCACGGAATGACGTCCGTCATCTTCTCGCTGGAGATGAGCCGCATGGAGATCACCATGCGGCTGTTGTCCGCGGAGGCCCGGGTCTCGCTGCAGAACATCCGGACCGGCCGGCTGACCGACGACGACTGGGCACGGCTGGCGCGGCGGATGGGCGAGGTCGCCGAGGCGCCGCTGTTCATCGACGACAGCCCGCACCTGACGATGATGGAGATCCGGGCGAAGGCGCGCCGGCTGCGCCAGCGCCATGACCTTCGCCTCGTCATCCTCGACTACCTGCAGCTCATGTCCTCGCCGAAGAGAGTGGAGAGCCGGCAGCAGGAGGTCAGCGAGATCTCCCGGTCGCTGAAGCTGCTCGCCAAGGAGCTGGAGGTTCCCGTCGTGGCGATCTCACAGCTGAACCGCGCCTCCGAACAGCGTGCCGACAAGCGGCCCCAGGTCTCCGACCTTCGCGAGTCCGGCAGCCTGGAGCAGGACGCCGACGCCGTGATCCTGCTGTACCGCGAGGACACCGTCGAAAAGGAATCCGCCCGGGCCGGCGAGGCCGACCTGATCATCGCCAAGCACCGTAACGGCCCGACCGGCACCGTCACGGTCGCGTTCCAGGGTCACTACTCCCGCTTCGTCGACATGGCGAACTGACCGCCGATGGGCTACTGAGCCCGTCCTGGCGGCTCGTCCTGGCTGAGCCTTCCTCGTCATCCGTCCGGCTGGTGGTCGGAATCGGTCGAGCTACTCCGCGGGGCGCCAGAGGCGGGCTGAGGTGTCGCCCGCGGTGGCGAGGATGTCGTCGGTCGGGGAGAAGGCGAGCGCCCGGACGGTGCCGACGTGACCGGTCGAGAGCTGGCCGAGCGGCTCCGGGCTCGCCGGGTCCTCGACGTTCCACAGGCTGACTGCGGCGCCGATACCGACGGCGGCCGCGAGGGTGCGGCCGTCGGCGGCGAAGGCGACCGCCCGGACCTGGCCGCTCTGCCGGCTGGCCAGCTCGGCGAGGCTTGACGGATGCGCCGGGTCGGTCAGGTCCCACAGGCGGACGGCGCCGAAGCCGGCGGCCACGGCGAGGGTGACACCGTCGGGTGACACGGCGAGCGCCCGCACGTGCCAGCGGTGGTCGGCGAGCGGCGGGCCGAGCGGGCGGGGGACCGACGACGTCAGGTCCCAGAGCCGCGCGGTGTGGTCCGTCCCGGCGGTGGCGAGGATCTGGCCGTCCGGCGAGAACGCGACGGCGAGGACCTTCCCCTGGTGGCCGGCGAGCGGGCGCCCGAGCGGGCGGACGGCGTCCCGGCTGGCGCCGTCGAGGTCGAGCTGCCAGAGCCGGGCCGTCCCGTCGAGGCCGCCGGTGGCGAGCAGCCGGCCTCCGCGGGCGAACGCCACCGAGGTCACCTGGTCGGAGTGGCCGTGGGCGATCCCGAGCGGGTGGTAGCCATGGCCGTCGACGGCGGGCCGCGCTTCGGAGCCGGTGGCCGCCCGCAGCCAGAGCCGCGCCGTGTGGTCGCCACCCGCGGTCGCCAGCGCGCGCCCGTCCGGCGAGTACGCGACCGCGAGCACCCGCCCCTCGTGGCCGCGCAGCGGTTCACCCAGCGGGGACGCGCCGGTGTCGGTCTCGCCGGCGAGCCGCCACACCCGGGCGGTGCCGTCCACGCTCGCCGTCGCGAGCATCCGGCCGTCGGGGGCGAACGCGACCGACGTGACCTGGCCGGTGTGGCCGGCGAGCGGCTCGCCGAGCGGGACCGCGTCGACGGCCGGTCCGAGCCCGACCAGCCCGGCGCGGCGCACGCCGAACCGCCTGGTCGGCCGGCGGCGGCCGGCCGGGTCCGCGCCGCCGTCGACCGGGCGGCCATCGTCGAGTCGGTGAGCATCGTCGGGCGGCCGCGTCCCGCCGGCCAGGTGAGGCGGAACGAAGGTGGTCGCCTCCCGGGTGGGCGGGTCGGTCGTCGCGGCCGGCCGGGCGGGGGCGGCGCGCCCGCGAGGATCTGTCGGTAGGGCCCGGGCGGTCGTCTCCTCGCCGGCGGCGTGGGTGCCCGGACCGGCCGGGGACACGCTGGCCGGGCGCGGCCTCGCCAGTGCGGCGCGACCGGCGTCGATGTCCCGGGCGATGTCCGCGGCCAGCGCCAGCGCCTCTTCCATCGCCGACCGCGCGACCCGTCGTGGAGATGGCGCGGCTGGGAAGATCGCGCCGGCGGACGGGTTGGCCGACGACGGCCGCTGAGAAGGCGGGAGTGGCGCCGCGTCGGGTCTCGCGGTCGCGGCGACCGGCTCGACCGGCTCTTCCGGCTCGAGCGGCGCGTCTTCCTCGTCGTCCTCCTTGTTCTCCTCGTCGTCGAGCTGGGTGGCGCCGACGAGGAGCAGCAGCAGGCCCTGGGCGGTCGGGCGCGTGGCCGGGTCCTTCGCCATCGCCCGGGCGACCAGCTCCCGCAGGCCCGGGTCGAGGCCGGTCAGGTCGGGTTCCTCGTTGACGGCGCGGTAGAGCACCACCGGGCTGGGGCCGTCGCCGTGTGGCAGCCGACCGGTGGCCGCGTAGAGCACGACCCCACCCCAGGCGTAGATGTCGGCTGGCGGGGCGACCACGCCGCCGAGCGCCTGTTCGGGTGCCATGAACGCGGGCGTGCCGACGCCGGCATGGGTGAACGTGGTCGTCGCGTCCATCGCCCGGGCGATGCCGAAGTCGATGACGCGGGCGCCCGATGGCGACAGCATGATGTTGCCCGGTTTCAGGTCACGGTGGACCAGGCCGGCGGCATGGATGGCCGTCAGCGCCGAGGCGACCGCGACCGCCAGCCGCTCCACCTCGACGCCCGGCAGCGGCCCGTCCTCGCGGACGGCGGCGGCCAACGTGCGCCCCTCGATGTACTCGGTGACCAGGTAAGGCCGGCGGGACGCGACGTCCACGTCCAACACCTCGGCGGTACAGAACCGCGCGACCCGGCGGGCCGCGGTCGCCTCCTGGCCGAACCGCTCCCGGAACTCCGGCTCGCGCGCCAGGTCGGGCCTGATCACCTTGACCGCGACGAGCCGCTCCCGGCCACTCCCGCGAGGGTCGGCCCTGTCCGGGGCGGCGGCGCCTGCCGCCGTTTCGCCGTCATCAGCCCCGTCGGGGTCTGCCCGGCGGCCGAGGAACACCGTGCCCATCCCGCCCTGGCCGAGGCGCCCCAGCAGCTCGTAGGGACCAAGCCTGGTCGGGTCGTCCTCGTCGAGAGGTTCCACCCCGCCGCCGCCCGGGCCTTCGACCGTGCCGTCTCCGACCACCATGCCGACGCCCCTGTCGCCCTGGGAAACCGCTGGCTTGAGAGGATATTCGGTGCCAACCCGCCGTTACTCCGCTTCGACGGCACCCGGGATGTCCGGCTGGCCGGCGGCGCCGTCGCGGCGGGTGCCAGACTTGCGGCATGAGCGCATCCGGGGCGGCCGCGGACGGCACCCGTGGCCCTGAGTCCGCGGTCACGGAGATCGCAAGGTTTAACGTGAAACCAGGAACGGAGAGCGACTTCATCGCCGCGTACCACACGGTCCGGCACGAGATCGCGACCTCGCCCGGCTGCCGCTCGATGCGGATGAGCCGGGGTGTCGAGTCACCGAGTTCGTTCGTGCTGATCGTCGAATGGGACAGCCTGGAGGCGCACACCGAGGGGTTCCGCGGCTCCGACGGCTACGGCCGCTGGCGGGCGGCGATCAGCCCGTACTTCGCCGGCACGCCGACCGTGGAGCACGTCGCCGGCGTGGACGTCTCGTCCTCGTCCGCTGCCTCCGCCTCCGTCGGCTCGGCCTGACGGCGCCGGGCAGACGACCGGGGGAGCGATGGCCGAGTTCTTCAAGCAGTTCTTCGGATTCCTGATCTTCGCGCCGCTGACCGCGGCGGTGTTCGGGGTCGGCATCTGGGTCCTGCCCGCCGTGTTCCTGCGCGACCAGCTCGCCCGGCTGAACCTGCGGTTCTTCCACTTCTTCGTCACCGGCTACGTCTTCATCGCGATCACGGCGATCTATCTGCTCGTCGTCGGGTCGAAGCTCAGCGCGGCGGACGGCGGCGGGCGCCACCACCAGGCGGGCCCGATCCTCGGCACGCTGGCGTCGCTGGCACTCTCCTGGTGGATTCAGCGCCTGCTGCGCAAGCGCTTCCCCCGTCGCCCTCGACCAGGCGGGCCGCCGGCGCCCACCTACCCCGGGGTTGGCCGGACCGGTTACGGCCATCCCGGCTACGGTCACCCCGGATACGGCCAGCCCCCGGCCTTCCCGCCGCCTGTCCAGCCCGGCTACACCCCGCACCCCGGTTATGCCCCGCACCCTGGCTACCCCGGCTATCCGGCCTTCCCACCGGCCCATCAGCCCGGTCAGCCCGGTCAGCCCGGCCAGCTAGGGCAGCCCACCCCGCCTCCCCCGCCAGACGGCGATCCCACCGCCATCGAACCGCCCCGCCCCCCCGGCCTGCCCTGGGCCGTCCCGCCCCCCGGGCCGTCCACACCCCCTCCGGCGCACCCCGCCGACTGACGGTTCGGCGGCGTCCTCCACGTCCTCGACGTCATGCGGGTCCGGCGGAACGCGGAGCCCGCGACGGCGCGCGGGTCGACCAGCTGACTCGCCGCCGGCTCGGACCGGCCCCGTCCTGAGGTCAGGATGGCGGCCGCGGCGGATACGCTGATAAGCGGCGCGGAACCGAATCGGGTGCGTGCCCCCGCGTGCTGGCGGCCCGCTGGCGAACCCAGTTGGCGAACCCAGTGGCAAGCCCGGGCCTGGCGCGCGCCGCCACGAGTGCAGCGACCGGGCCGCGCGACCCCGCCCCGCCGCGCTCGCCGGCCGCACGCCGAGGCGCCGTGCCTGGTCGCCGACCAGCGGTCGCTTTCCTGGAGGCCCGCAATGTCATCCCGGGGGACGCCCCGGATCCCCGGCAGTCGAAGGTCCTGAGGTCACAAGATGCCCGCACTGCGTTCCCGTACGACCACCCATGGCCGCAACATGGCCGGCGCCCGCGCCCTGTGGCGGGCCACCGGCATGACCGAGGACGACTTCGGCAAGCCGATCGTGGCGATCGCCAACAGCTTCACCCAGTTCGTCCCGGGGCACGTGCACCTGAGGGACCTGGGCAGGCTGGTCGCTGACTCGGTCGCGGCGGCCGGCGGCGTCGGGCGCGAGTTCAACACGATCGCCGTGGACGACGGGATCGCGATGGGGCACGGCGGGATGCTGTACTCGCTGCCGTCGCGAGAGATCATCGCGGACAGCGTCGAGTACATGGTCAACGCGCACTGCGCCGACGCCCTGGTCTGCATCTCCAACTGCGACAAGATCACCCCGGGGATGCTGCTCGCCGCGCTGCGGCTCAACATCCCGACCGTGTTCGTCTCCGGTGGGGCGATGGAGTCCGGCAACGCGGTCGTCCAGGGTGGCACGGTCCGCTCCCGGCTCGACCTCATCGACGCGATGACGGCGGCCGTCAACCCGGACGTCAGCGATGCCGACCTCAGCATCATCGAACGCTCCGCCTGCCCGACCTGTGGCTCCTGCTCGGGGATGTTCACCGCGAACTCGATGAACTGCCTGACCGAGGCGATGGGCCTGTCACTGCCGGGCAACGGCTCGACGCTGGCCACCGCCGCCGCCCGCCGGGAGCTGTTCGTCGAGGCCGGCCGGCTCGTCGTCGACCTCGCCCGCCGCTACTACGAGAAGGACGACGAGGGCGTGCTGCCGCGCTCGATCGCCAGCGCCGCCGCCTTCCGCAACGCCTTCGCCGTCGACGTCGCCATGGGCGGCTCGACGAACACCGTGCTGCACCTGCTCGCCGCCGCCGTCGAGGCCGGTGTCGAGGTCACCCTCGCCGACATCGACGAGATCTCCCGGCGGGTGCCCAACCTGTGCAAGGTCGCGCCCAGCTCGACGAAGTACTACATGGAGGACGTCCACCGCGCCGGCGGCATCCCCGCGATCCTCGGCGAGCTGGACCGGGGCGGGCTGCTCGACCCGAACGTGCACAGCGTGCACTCGGCGAGCCTGCGCGAGTTCCTCGACCGTTGGGACATCCGCGGCGCCAGCCCCGCGCCGGACGCCGTCGAGCTCTTCCACGCCGCGCCGGGCGGGGTGCGCACCACCGAGCCGTTCAGCTCGACGAACCGGTGGGACACCCTCGACACCGACGCCGCGGACGGGTGCATCCGCTCGGTCGAGCACGCCTACTCCGCCGAGGGCGGCCTCGCCGTGCTGCACGGCAACCTGGCCGAGGACGGCGCCGTGGTGAAGACCGCCGGTGTCCCCGAGGACCAGTGGGCGTTCGCCGGCCCGGCGGTCGTCGTCGAGAGCCAGGACGAGGCCGTCGAGGCGATCCTCGGTGGCCGGGTGAAGCCGGGTGACGTCATCGTCGTCCGGTACGAGGGTCCGCGCGGCGGCCCGGGCATGCAGGAGATGCTCTACCCGACGGCGTACCTCAAGGGCCGCGGTCTCGGGCCGAAGTGCGCGCTCATCACCGACGGACGGTTCTCCGGCGGCAGCTCGGGCCTGTCGATCGGGCACGTCTCGCCGGAGGCGGCGCACGGTGGCACGATCGCGCTGGTCCGCGACGGTGACCGGATCGAGATCGACATCCCGGCCCGCCGGCTCGCGCTGATGGTCCCGGACGAGGAGCTGGCCGCCCGCCGGGTCGAGCTCGAGGCCGGCCAGGGCTTCCGGCCGGTCGGCAGGGAGCGGCAGGTCTCGGCGGCGCTGCGCGCCTACGCCGCGATGGCCACGTCGGCCTCCACGGGCGCCGCCCGCGACGTCAGCCTCCTCGGCGGCTGATCCCACCGACCACCCACCGGTCTGACCCGCTTGACCCTGCCTGCTGACAGATAACCGCTGTCGGGCTACTCGACGCGCCAAAGCCGGAGGGTCCGGTCCGAGCTGACGCTGGCCAGCAGGGTGCCGTCGGGTGAGAACACCGCGGACCACACGACGTCGCCGTGCCCGGTGAGCGGAACGTAGGCCACCGGGTGCGCGAGGTCGGTGACGCCCCACAACCGGATGGTCTTGTCGTCGCCGGCGGTCGCGAGCAGGTGACCGTCGGGGGAGAACGCGACGGACCGCACGGCGCTCCTGTCGCCGGTGAGCAGCCCGTCCGACCTGGGAGACACCGGGTCGGCGATGTCCCAGAGCCGGATGGTCCTGTCGTCGCTGGCGGTGGCCAGCTGCCTGCCGTCCGGCGAGAACGCGACGTCCCGGATCTGGTCGGTGTGACCGGTGAGCGGGGCGCCGATGGCCCGGGGGTTCGCGGAGTTGGTGATGTCCCAGAGCCGGACGGTGGTGTCCCAGCTGCCGGTGGCCAGCAGCCTGCCGTCGGGTGAGAACGCCACGGACCGGACGGCGTCGGTGTGCCCGGTGATCCGGCCGACCGCCACGGGTTTCGCCGGGTTGGTGATGTTCCACAGCCGGGCGGTCGTGTCGAGGCTGCCGGTGGCCAGCAGCTTGCCGTCAGGTGAGAACGCCACCGACCGCACGCCGCCGGTGTGGCCCCGCAGCGGCGCGCCGATCTGCTCGGCGTGGGCCGGGTCGCTGACGTCCCACAGGCGGATGGTGGTGTCGTCGCTGGCGGTGGCAAGCAGTTTGCCGTCCGGCGAGAACACGACGTCGCGGACCTCGATGGAGTGGCCGGTGAGCGGCGCCCCCACGGCCAGCGGGCTAGCGGGACTGCTGATGTCCCAGAGCCGGACGGTGGTGTCCCAGCTGCCGGTGGCCACCAGCCTGCCGTCCGGCGAGAAGGCCAGCGATGCCACCGGGGCGGTGTGGCCCGTGTAGACGGTGCTGACGGGACTGGCTGGCGCCAGCGGGCCCGCGCCGGACGCGTCCGCTCGGGTGCCCGACGTGTCCTGGCGGGCGTTGATGGTCAGGATGACGGCGGCCGCGCCGGCCGCCACGCCGGCGAGCAGGATGGCGACCAGGACGACCAGGCCGCGCCGCGGACTCCGGCGCCGCCCAGGCGGATCGGTGGCCGTGGCGTCGACGGGTACGTCGGGGTCCTCGACGGTCGCCGGACCGGTGACGATGCCGGGCTGGCCGCTGCCCGACGTCGAGTCCTGGTCGGTCGGGTGCCCCGGGCCAGCGGACGGCCCGGCCTGGCCGGTGGACACGGCCGGGCGACCCATGAAACCGGGGACGTCACCGCGCTGGCCGGCCACCTCGGGGAGCCGGTCGGCCGGCCGCGCCGAGCCCGCTGCGCGGCCGACGACCGGCGGCGGTTCGGAGTCCGTCGTCGGCATCGACGCCTGAGTGGGGATGTTCAGGTTCGTGGGGATCTCCGGCCGACCGGTGACCTCCTCGAGGATGGTGGCCGAGCGGTCCTCCGTACCCGGGTCGGTGAGCTCGGCCAGCCCGATCACCGAGGGGTCGGTGTCGATGAGATGCAGCAGAAGCTCGCGTGACGTGGGGCGGGCAGCCGGGTCCTTGGCCATGGCATGGGCGACCAGGTAGCGCAGCCTCCGTGGCAACGCGGTCACGTCGGGGGTGCTGTGGACGACGTGACGAAGGACCGTCGAGGTGGCCTGGTTGCCGAAGGGCGGGCGTCCCGTGGCCGCGAAGAGGATCACCGCGCCCCAGGCATGGACGTCGACCGCCGGGGTGATGGCCTGACCGAGGGCCTGTTCCGGAGCCATGAAGGCGGGAGTGCCGATGGATGCGCTCGTCGCCGTCGTGATGGCACTGGCGGCGTCGAGCGCGCGGGCGATGCCGAAGTCGATGACGCAGGGGCCGGTCGGCGACAGGAGGATGTTGCCCGGTTTGAGATCCCGGTGGACGACTCCGGCCGCGTGAATCGCCGTCATGGCCGAGGCGACGGCGACCGCGAGCCGTTCCAGCTCTGTCGGCGGTAGTGGCCCGCGGTCCCGGATCGCCCTGGCCAGGGTCGGTCCCTTGATGTATTCGGTGACCAGGTAAGGGCGTTCGCCGGTGGTGTCGACGTCGAGAACCTCGGCGGTGCAGAACCGAGCGACGCGCTGGGCCGACTGCGCCTCCAGCAGGAAGCGCCTGCGGAACTCGGGAATGCGGGCGAGGTCCGACCGGATGACCTTCACCGCCAGCAGCCGCGGCGCGGTGACTCCGGCGCCCTGGTCGTTGTCCGCCTCCGCGTCGGAGGTGGGTTGGGCGAGGTACACGGTGCCCATGCCGCCAGCGCCGAGCCGGCCAAGGAGCGTGTACGGGCCGACGGTGGCCGGGTCGCTCTCGCCCAACGCCGCCACGTTTTTGGCGTCGTCGCTCTTACCGACCACCCTTGCCCCCCGGATTGGCCGATCCGGTCATTCATCTCCCGATGAATCGCGTACCGGATCGTCCATCACAAAGGTTAGCCCACCCGATACCACTATCGCTGGCCGGCTTTAGTCGGTTTCGGTTGGCAACTCGACCGGTCGTTCCTCGGCCGGCGCGGCGTGGCGACCCGGTACCTGGGCGGCCCGACTGCCCGGGCGGGTGACCGCCCGGGCAGGATCAGCGCCAGGAGACGGCCTAGCTCGTCATGGCGAGGGAGAGGGCGAAGTCGTCCTCGGGGTCGGTCCACCAGTGGGTCAGACGCCAGCCCGCGGCGGTGAGCTCGCGTTCCACCGTCGCCCGGTCGAACTTGGCGCTGATCTCGGTACGCATCTCCTCGCCGTCGGCGAACGAGACGGTCAGGTCCAGATTCGTCAGGCGCACGGTCTGCGCCCGCACCGAACGCAGCCGCATCTCGATCCAGCGGTTCTCGGGGTCCCATCGGGCGACATGCGCGAACCCGCGCAGGTCGAAGTCGGCGCCGAGCTCACGGTTGAGCACGGTGAGCACGTTGCGGTTGAACGCCGCCGTGACGCCGGCACTGTCGTCGTAGGCGGCGACCAGGCGGCGCGGATCCTTGACGAGGTCGGTCCCGAGCAGCAGCGCGCCGTCCTGGCCTACCCGCTCCCGCAGTCCGGTCAGCAGCAGGTGCCGCTCGGGCGGGCGCAGGTTGCCGATCGTGCCTCCGAAGAAGGCGACCAGCGTGCCAGCCGGCGCGTCGCCCATGCCCGGCGCGCCCTCACCCGGCGCCTCGACGCCGAGAGCGGCACCCTCCGGCCGCGTGGTGGTCCTCGTCGCGGTGCCCGCCGTCGGCAGCAGGCCGAGGTGCTGGCGGAAGTCGCCGACGACCGCGTGCACGGCGAGCCCCGGGTGCGCGGCCTTGGCCGCGGCGCCCGCCCTGGACAGCGCGTCGGCGTCGACGTCGAGCGGGACGAAGCGGCGCAGGCGACCGGTACCGGCCAGGGCGGCCAGCAGCATCCGTGTCTTCTCCGAGGTGCCTGAGCCCAGCTCCACCAGCGTGTCGGCTCCCCCGCCCGGCAGCGCGGTCGCGAGCGCGGCGGACAGGTCCGCGGCGTGCGCCGACAGGATCCCCCGCTCCGTCCTCGTCTGGTAGTACTCCGGCAGCTCGGTGATCTTCCCGAAGAGCATGCTGCCGGTCGTGTCGTAGAACCAGGTGGGCGGCAGCTCCTTGGGAGTGGCGGTGAGCCCCGCGCGCGCGTCGGCCGCCAGCGCCGCCGCGCGCTGCGCCTCGGTCAGGTGCCGTTCGATCGTGATGCCGCCTCGGGCCTTCAACAGAGCGGCCACGTCGGCCGGGGTCGGGGTACGCGTGGCTTGCGGTGTCCTCGAAGTCATGCGGACGTCCTTCGTCAGTTAGTCAACTCAGGGTAGTCGTCCTACAAGGTCAAATTACTTAGAGTTACTTCGCGTGTGTCGGCTACCAACAAGCGGTGGTTCGGTACTTCGACCCAGACGTCCGGACCGGGGCTGGGCTGCCCCGCCGCGTCCGCCGCGCCCGATGGAAACGGTGCCTCCTCGATCGAGACCGAGGCCGACGCCTGGAGCGCCGTGGCGTCGTCGCCGTGACCAGGCCCGGCACCGGCCGGGCCGTCGACGGTGTCGTCGTCTGGTTCGCTCGCCACCAGCACCCCCGCGGGGCCGAGCCGGTACCAGAGCGTCTCGTTCCAGGTGGTGGCGACGATCTGGCGGCCGTCGGTGACGAGCACGTTGAGCCTGGTCGGCGGCACCTGGCCACCCGCCTCGCGGGCCCCCGCGCTGGCGGCCGCCTTGGCCCCGACCGTCGTCACCACCTCGGCGACCGCCTCCGCCAGCCCCACCCCGGCGATCGTCCGCTCCCAGACCAGCGCGGCGAGCAGCGCCGAGTCGCAGCGCGAGTCCGGCGTCGGCGCGTCCGGTCGGCCGGCGAGCAGCGCGGTCAGGATGGCGGGGTCGGCGCGGCCGTTGTGGCTGAGCAGCAACGGCCCATGGGCGAACGGCGCCGTGGCCGTCTCCTCGATCGGCATGCCGACCGTGGCGTCGCGAACCGCGGCCAGGACGCAACCCGACGCCACCGCCCCGGCGAACGACGCGAACGAGGCGTCGGTCCACATCGGCACTGCTCGCCGGTAGCGGGCCGGCTCGGGCCGGACGGCCGGCGCATACCAGCCGACGCCGAACCCGTCGGCGTTGATCCGCCCATGCCGCTGCCGCCGAGGCGCCCATGACTGACGCAGCAGCCCGAACGGCGGTTCGGCGACCACCTCGGCCAGCGTCCGCTCGGCGCCCAACCAGGCGAGGTGTCTGCACATGCGCTAGGCACCTGTCCTCGCGAGCCGGAAACCGGCGAAGATCTGCCGCCTGATCGGGTGATCCCAGTTGCGGAACGTCGCGCGCACCGCGCCGGGATCGGTCGCCCACGAGCCGCCGCGCAGCACCTTGTAGCCGCGGAACTCACGCTCGATGTCGGTGGGGGTACCCGCGCCCGCGCTCGCGGCGCCGTGGCCGGCGACGGCGTCTGCGGGGTCGGCGGGCGGCCGGAAGAAGACGTCGCTGTACTCCCGGTACGGGAAGGCGGCGAAGCCCGGGTAGGCGGCGAAGTCGGAGGAGGTCCATTCCCACACGTCGCCGATGAGCTGCTCGGCGCCGCAGGGGCTCGCGCCGGCCGGATACGCGCCCAGCGGCGCCGGCCGCGCCGACCGGTGGCCGAGGTTCGCGTGCTCCGGCGCCGGTGCCTGGTCGCCCCAGGGGAAGCGGCGTGAGCGGCCGGTCGCCGGGTCGAACGCGCAGGCCTTCTCCCACTCGGCCTCGGTCGGCAGCCGTCGCCCCGCCCAGCGGGCGTGCGCCTGCGCCTCGTACCAGCAGACGTGCTGCACCGGCTCGTCCAGCGGGAGCGGCTCGTCCCGGCCGAAGCGGCGCCGCAGCCAGCCGCCCGCGCCGTCGCGGCGCCAGAAGAGCGGTGCCGTCAGCCCCTCGCGGCACCGCCACGCCCAGCCGGCCGCGGACCAGAGCCGCTCGTCGTCGTAGCCGCCGTCCGCCAGGAACGCCAGGTGCGCTCGGTTCGACACGGGCAGCCGGCCAATCCGGAAGTCGGGCAGGGCGACCCGATGGGCCGGGCGTTCGTTGTCATACGCCCAGAGGTCGGTGCTCGTGCCCATCACGAACTCGCCGGCCGGAACCAGCACCTCGTCGTCGCCAGGTACCGGCCGGCCGGGCGGCGGGGGCGCGCCCTCGTCGACCACGGGCTCGCCGGCGCGCAGCTGCAGCGTGGCGAGCATGGTCTCGTCGTGCTGATGCTCGTGCTGGACGACCATCCCGTAGACGAAGCCGCCGGTGAGCAGCCTGCCTGGCAGGTCGAGGGTGGTCTGACCGGGGACGGCGGCCGCCGGGGGCGCGGCCGGCCCGGCGATCCTGGCCGCTCCGGCCGCTTGCGCCGACTCGGCCAGCGCGACGTCCGGTGGGGCGAGCGTGCCCCTGGCGTCAAGCGTGGCGAAGGTGTCGAGCGCCCGGTCGCGTACGTCGGCGAGATAGGCGCGCGCCTGGGACGGGGAGAGCAGTGGCAACGTGGGCCGGTCGGCCCGCGGGTGCCGGAAGGCGTCGTAGATGTCGTCGATGCCAGGCAGCAGCGGGTCGGCTCCGGTGAGCGCCCGTATCAGCCACAGCTCCTCGTAGTTGCCGACGTGGGCCAGGTCCCACACCAGCGGGGACATGAGCGGCGAATGCTGGCGCAGCAACTCGTCGTCGTCGAGGTCGGTGTAGGCGAGTGTCCGGCGACGGCTGCCCTCCAGCGCCGCGGCCCAGCCGGCCGCCGTCGTGGTCACCGGGTCTCCTCGCGCAACAGGCCGGCGGGGCCGACCTGGGCGAAGCGTTCAGCCAGCCGGTCGGCCGGCGTGCGGCCACGGGCCGGGTAGTCGTCCCGGAACCTCGCGACGACCGCGCGCAGGTCGTCGCCCGCGCCGAGGCGCCCGAGCGCGTCGAGCGCGAGGTCCATGCAGGTCAGCGCCGCGGTGCGCAGCGTGTCGTCGGCGAGCCCGTGCGCGCTCGCCGCGGACCACCCCTCGTCCGCGTCGGAGCACGCGGCCGCCGCGCCCGCGGCGGCGATGGGGTCGTCGAGCAGCGCGGTGGTGACCGCGACCGGCACCATCCACAGGTCGAACGGCTGCGCGTCGAGGTAGCGGATCTCCAGCCAGCCGCGGGGCCGTACCGGCGGGAACACCGTCGTCGCGTGCAGCACCAGGTCGTCGAGGGTGGGCGGGCGGCTCGTCGGCCCGGCGCCGCGCAGCCAGTCTCCGAACGTGGACCCGTCACGCACCGGTACGAGCAGGCCCTCGCCGTGGTCGTCCGCGTCGCGGGAGAGGGCCGGGCGCTGGCCCGGCCCGTCGGGGCCGTCCGGGGAGGAGCCGTCCGGGGCGGGGGCGTTCGTCTCGGGGGCGCGGATCATCATGAGGCGGGCCGCGAGCAGATACTCGGCCCAGCGGCACGTCATGTCGGCCGCCGCCATGTGCGCGTGGCCAACCGGCCGGGTCCTGGTCGGGTCGAGCGCCTCCCACACCCGGGTTCGACCCGAGCGCAACCCCGTGAGCGCGCCGAGCCGGGCGGGAGAGGCGGCGAACATCGCCGCCAGCACCGGCTGCAGCTGGTGCGCGAGCCGCCAGCGCCGGGCGACGTCGGGCTGGTCGTGGCCGGCGTCCAGGTTGACCTGCACCGACGCGCTGGAGCACATCATGATCTCGCCGGCCTCGTGACCGTTCGCCGCCCAGTAGCCCGCCATGGCGGCATAGCGGTCGGCGGCGAGCCAGCGCACGGGCGGGCGCAGCGGGTCGAGCCCCAGACCGGCGAGCCCCAGGCCGGCGTCGGCGAGCGCCGCGCGCACGGCGGCAAGGTCGCTCGCCAGCCGGCTGACCGCCAGCGGCAGTGGCGATGGCGGTCCCGACAGCTCCAGCTGCCCGCCCGGCTCGAAGGTGACGCGGCTGCCCCCGGCGAGCACCGCTGCCGCGGCCGCGATGGTCGGGATGCCCCCGCCGGCGGTGCCAGGGGCCTCGGTCGCCCCGGCGGGCGAGCCCTGCCGGCTGGCCTCGCCGGAACGCCCGATGAGCGCGGCCAGGGCGCCCCAGGTCCGCTCCGGTGGCACCGAGGTGTCACTCGCCGCCCGGTCCACCACCAGCCACTCGGTCTCGATTCCGACGGTGCGCGGACCGGGGCGCGCGGGCAGGCAGCTGGCCGCGTAGCGCAACACGTCGTCCACGGTCAGCCCGGCGAGCGAGCGGCGCGGGGAGCCCCCCGCGACCGGGACGCCCGCCCGCGCGGCGTCCGGTGCCACCGGTGTCGGCGCGGATGGGGACGAGGTCGGATGTGGTGGCATCGGATCCTCCCGGGATCGCCCACGGCCCGCACGCCACGGGCGGAAGCTGGCGTCCACTCTCGCGGCCGCCTTCCGACTCGACGTCACTTCCGCGCGGCCGCGATCGGGCTTGGCCGCCCGCTGACCTTCCAGGTGCCCGGCCAGGCGTGCCGCCCAGTCACCCGACGCGTCGATACACCCCGAGCGTGGCGGATAAACCGGTGGGCCGCGACATTTCGCCGCGCGTGTGACGACAAGCCCAAGGGGCAGACACGGACAACCGTTGCCCAGTGCGCCGTCTGTGACGTCCTTGCCTTACCGTGTGATCCTGCGGACGAACGCAGACCAGGCGGAAGCATGGGGATTCCACCGAGCCGCTTCCGACCCCTGCCGGCGCCGAATTCGCGGGACACGCAGACCAGGCTGATCGGGGGACCTCCCAGCAGACCCGCCAGCTCGGCGAAGCCGGGCAGGCGGAAACCCGGGCTCCGACGATCCGGCAGGAACCCTGGGGAGGACGGTTGACGGGAAGCGGGAACCGGGCGACTCCTGGACGTTCGGCGATGGCGGAGTACCAGCGGCGTCGGGCCCTGTACACGGCCGAACGGGACGATCGGCGGATCCGCGTCGCCGTGCTCGCCGGCCTCGCCGCGGGCGGTGCCGTGCTCGCCGTCGTGCTGGTCGGGCTCGCCCTCAACCTCTCGGCGGTCACGCTGGTCCGCGCCGGGATCGCCGTCGCGCTGGTGGTCCTGGTGGTCGCGGCGGTCCGTTTCTACCGGATCCCGCCGGAGATCGAGGCCTGGCGGCAGGACGCCGGGGCCGAGCGGCACACCGCCAGGGCGCTCGACCGGCTGACCCGAGCCGGCTACACGGTGCTGCACGACCGGTCGACAGCCGAGTCGGCCGGCAACATCGACCACCTGATCATCGGGCCTTCGGGCGTCTGGGTGGTGGAGACCGACGCGCACCGCGGCCCGGTCCGGGAGAGCAGCGCCGGCGTGTGGGTGGGCAAGGTACCGCTCCGCGCCCGGCTGGGACTGGTCGCGTGGACCGGTGAACAGGTCAGCACGGCCCTGCTCGCCGAGCTCCCCGACGGCTGGCAGCTGCAGGCGCAGACCGTGCTCGCGTTCGCGCGTGCCGACGTCCCCGGCGGGCTCGCCCTGGTCGACGGCGTTCTCCTGCTGCCGGCCGCGGGCGTGGCCGAGTACGTGCTGTCCGCCGGGGTGGTGCTGCGCCCGCTGGATGTCGCGATGCTCGTCGACGTCGTCGAGCGGGTCCTGCCCGCCTACCAGGTAACCGGCCCGCCGCCGACCTGGTCCGCCCTGTCCAAGCTGCGCGGCCTGCGCCGCCGCGAACGCCTCTAGCCAAAGTCGCTCCCACGAAAGATAGGCTGGCGCTGACCTCCCGGGGACCCTGCGGCGATAATGGCGGAGCCTCGCGTGGCCGGAGGCCGTCAGGCGCGGCCTAGCCCACCCGGACGCGAACGAGCTCAGAAGCCGGGATAGCCAGGCGGGACGCGGACGCCGGTGCCGTCAGGCTCCTCGTCGTCGCGGTAGGCGATGGACACGTCGAACACGTCCTCGCCGTCGCCGTCGAGGCGATCATCCATCCCGTCGTCTCCACCGCCGGGGGGCAGGTGACCGGCGAAGTCCTCCGGGCCCAGACCCGGCGGGTCGAGCTCGGCGGGGTCGAGGTCGTCGGGAACGAGGTTGATGTCGTCGACCTCGCCGTGCATCTTCGAGCCGTTGAGCACGACGGGAATCTCCAGATCGCCGACGACGTGCTCGACGTAGAACGCCCGCTGCCCGATCAGCCAGAGGGCGAACCCGGGGTCGAGGCGCGGCAGCAGGTCGGCGGCGACGTCGGTGAGGCCGAGCGCCTGCTGGGTCGCCGCCACCTGGTCGGTCGCCTGCTTGTAGAGGATCCGGGTGGACGTCTCGGCCAGCAGGCCCTTGGCGATCTCCACCGAGTCGGGGGAGGCGGACAGCAGGTCGGAGATCCGGTGCGCCACGATGGCGTTCGCGCAGCCCCACTGCCTGGCGAGCTTCTGCTGCGCCGACAGCCTTCGGACGAGCCCGGCGAACCGCATCAGCCGCCAGCACTCGTCGTAGACCACGTAGCGCTGCACGCCGTCCTGGCGCATCAGCGCGGCCTCCATCCAGCCCTGCGCGCAGGTCATGATCAGCGCGATCATCTCGTCCGAGCCCTGCACCCGCTCCAGGTTGAGCACGGCGATCGGCCGGTCGAAGTCGAGTGGAGAGGTCGTCGGCCCGTCGAACAGGCCGGACAGCGCCCCACCCGTGAGCCGGCGCAGCGTGAGGGTGGCATCCCGGGAGGCGTCGCGCAGCTCGGTGGCCGTCATCGGCAGACCGACGCAGTCCGCCTCGCTCGGCTCCGTCATCGCGTCCAGTACGTGCCCGAGGAGCGGGGTCGCCCAGCGGTCCGTGGTCGCGCCGGTGATCTGCCGGCTGACGACGTCGAGGGCCAGGTCGATCGCGGTGTGCTCCGCCGGGGTGAGCGGCACACCCTTGGCCGTCTCGATCAGTGACGCGAGCAGCGACGAGCGCGCCCGCTTGACCTCGCGCGCCCAGTCGTGGTCGTGAATGCCGCGCGGACGGGGCGGCGCGTCCAACGGGTTCAGCCGGGTCGACATGCCAGGGCCGATGTAGGTCGGTTCGCAGCCGAGCCGGCGGGCGAGCCGGGTGTACTCGCCCTTCGGGTCACAGGGCACCGCCGCCTGGTAGCCGAACGCCGCGCCGCGCGACATCAGCGTCTTCAGCAGCGATGACTTGCGTGAGCCGACCGCGCCGAAGACGGCGAAGTTCGGGTTCTCGATGACCTGCTGGCGGTAGAGCTCGAAGACGTCGAACACGAAGGAGTTGCCCGACCAGACGTGCCGGCCGATGAACATGCCCGGCGCGTCCAGCCCTGAGTCGACGACGAACGGATAGATCCCGGCGATCTGTGCCGTCGTCTCCATGTGCGCTGGTAGGCGCAGTTTGTGGAACGTCTGACCCCGGAACGCGCCACTGGTCCGCGGCGGCTGCGCCCCTCGGCGCAGCGCCGCCTGCGCGCGCCGCGTCGCCGCGCGGTCGGCCCGTTCGGCCGCCGCGGCCGACTTCTCCGCCCGGCGTGCTCCGCGAGCAGACCCCCCACCGTCGCGCCGGCCGGCCCGGCGCCTGCCGCGAGGGTTTCCGCCGAGGTCGACGTAGCCGGTCGCGTCCCGGCCCGGGTCGTAGTCCGGTCCCCTGACCGGCCCATCCGGGGCCGTGTCACCGGACAGCGGGCCGGCGTCGTACTCGTAGCCGTCGTCGTCGGGGTAGCCAATGCTTGCGGCGTGGTACCCGCCATCGCCCACGGCCGCCCGTCCATCGGCCGTTCCAGGTCCTTCGCCGTGGCCGTTGGGCCCGTCGTACTGGCCGTCGCCGTATGCCTCGTCGAAGCCGTCGTTGTCGTCGACCGCGCTCGCGCCGTCGGCGACGCCCGCTCGGCTCGCGTGGCCGCGGCCGTCAGTGATGGACGGCCGGGCCGGCTCGGAGTCCGTCATGACACACCCACCGCGAGCGGCAGCGCACCGACGTGGAAACCCTGGTCCTGCTCGCCGACGAGGCGCACCATCTCCAGCCGACTGCGCGAGGCCAGCGTCTCGGCCTCGCCGCAGGCGTCGGCGAGGCCGTCGAGGTCGTCGGCGGACACCGTCACGAAGCCATGGAACCGGAACGCGCCGAAGCCGGCGATCAGCTCCTGCTCGCGTCGCTCCACCTCATCCGCCTCGGTCATGTCGCGCTGGGTCGTCACCTTGCCGAACTTGTCCCGCATCTCCTGCTCCCCGAGGTGCGTCATCCGGCGCCGGTTCACCGCCCGCTCGGCCTTGCGGCCAGGCAACGGCTCGACCACCAGCGACACGGTCCGCCGGCAGGTCGTCTCCATCAGCAGCGGGGCGAGGAACGCGGCCGGCGACGGCACCCGTGGCCAGCCGTTGATCCAGTAGGTGGTGTGGAAACCGGAGTCGGTGCGGTAGTGGTCCCAGGAGGCGACCGCGCGCACCGGGCCGGCGACCGCCGGGTCGATCCCCGACGGCAGGCCCTTCAGACCACCGGCCAGGTCGTGCGTGGCGCCGCCGCGCGCGTCGATCATGTCTACGGAGTACGGGTCATAGGTGGTGCGGATGACCGCCGCCAGTGCCCGCGGCGGGAGCCAGCCGACCGTGCTGATCTGCGCCCTGGCGAGCGCCGCCTCCATCGTGCGCAGCTCGCCGAGCAGCACCGCGCAGGCCGCGCGGTCGCCGCCGCCGCCCCGCTGGATCGCCCGGCGGGCGTCGCGGGCGCGCAGCTGGAACGACAGGTAGGTCTCGTGGCGCTGCGCCACCGGGCCGGCCGCGTCGATGATCTCCTGGTAGGCCTCCGCTGCCCAGGAGTCGTCGTGGTGGCCCCGCACCCGCCAGTGCCGCTGCAACGTGTCACCCGAGTCCGGCAACGTCCGCTCCAGCCACTGGATGCGCGCGAGCCGGCCGCCACCGGCGGTGAGCCCGGCGAGCAGCTCGCCCCAGGCATCCACCCTGGCCTGCTGGTCGCCGGACTCCAGCAGTGCGAACTGGCTGCCCTGGACCTGCAGAACGGCGGTGTAGGTCTGCTTCTTGGTGTCCTTGACGACGGCGACGTAGCGCCCGTTGCCGACGGGGACCGACAGCATGACCAGGTTGGCAAGTGGGCCGGGCAGAACGGTCCTGGTGATCTGGTCTTCGTCCGGCCCGAGCCGGAACACTCCCCCGCGGAACAACGTCTCGCCCGTCACCTTCTGCATCGTGTAGCCGAACAGAATCGGCACCCACTGATCGAGGTTACGGTCCTCGACCCGGATGAACGCGATGATGCCCAGGGCTACCGCTACCAGCACCCAGGCAGGTGCGAGAAGCAACGGTGAGCGCAGCGCGCCGAGCACACAGAGCATCACCCCGACCATCAGGCCGAGTTGCGGCCAGCGCAGGCCGAGCAGGATCCCACCCCGTTCGAGCGGGCCGAACCTATAGCTGCGTTCCGCGACCATGACCCCTGTCTTTACTCCAACGCGACGTCTCTACTCCAACGCGGTCATAGGCGAGTGCCGCCGGTAGCACAACACCAGCCGCACCAGCCGCACCAGCCGTGGCTGTCTGGCTCGGCGAGGCCACCTGGTCGTTGCCGTATGTCCTGCCGCTGCCCCTGCCGCCCCGGCCGTGCCGCCGTCCTGTCGGCCGTGCCGCCATCCGGAGGCCTGTACGGCGCCGGCGGCTGGACCGCCATCCCGCCCAGCCAGCGCGCCGGCGGTTCAGCTGCCACGAGTGGAGCCGCCGGGGACCCTGGTGCGCGCGGGCTGTGTCACCGGCGGCCGCGCGGCCGCACCGTGTGACGTGCTGGTGGCCGATGTCGTTGCGCGCGACGCGCCGACCCGAGGCTGCGCCGGGGGCAGCGCGGCGGCCGCGGAGCGAGCGCGTCCCCGGACGGCACTGGTACCGGCGCCAACGCCACCGGTGCTGCCGGCGGCCGAAGCGATGGCCG
>NZ_KI912266.1:1293488-1347722 GCF_000235425.2 Pseudofrankia saprophytica | reverse complement strand
GCCGACCCAGGCCGCCGGCGGTGGCTCCGCCGCCGACGCCGGCCGGCAACGCCGCGCCAGCACCGCCGAGCATGCCGCGGTTGCGGGTCTGCAGCCGGGCTCCAATGCCGCGGAATGTGTCCCGAGACGTGGAACCAAGCAGCGCGCCCGCGCCCTGGCCGAAGGACGCCGCGCCGCGTCGGCCGGCACTGCCGACCGCGCGCATCAGCTGAACATCGGCGAACGCGAACAGCTGTAGGAGCAGGAACGGCGAGAACACTGCGGCGATCATCACGACGACGCCGCTGAGAATGGTCAACGTCTGATCGGCCGCTGAACCGGTGCTGTCACTGGCCATGCCGGCACCAAGGGTGAAGATCACGTAGATCACCGGCTTGGCGAACACGAGTGCGACGAGGATCTCGGTGGCGCGCTTCATCCAGGCGCTGGTCGACATCGCGGGCTGCCCGGCGAGGTAGATCGGGATGAACACCGCCACGACGATGATCACGACTTTCCGGATGTAAAGCACCACGAAGAGCGCGAATGAGAACAGCGCGACCAGCAACGAGAGCACCATGTCGAGCGCGAAGTTGCCCTGTTCCGGCAACGCTCGCAGCTGACCGACGAGACTCGCGCCCAGCGGCTGTCCGTCGCCGAACGCGTCGGCGACGCCGTCGGACGCGGTGAGCACCATCTGCAGGAGGGTCAGCGCGACGAACGAGCCAAGAATTGCCGTGCCAGTGGAGGCGATCGCCCGCGCGAAGACGTGCGGGTCACCACGGACGGCGCCCACGACGCACGAACACAGGAACAGGCCGGTCACGATCAGGACCGCGACCCCGAAGACGATGTTGTAGTTCTCAACCACGTAGTCGGCCCGCAGGTCAACGGCCGTCTTCTGCGACGCGAAGCTGAACACCGACGACGACAGATCCGCCGCCATGTTGCAGAACGCCGTGCCAATGGAGTCAAGAAAACTATCCGCCGTCCCGGAGACAGCGTCCTTAAAAGGGCCGAACGGGTCGAAGCTAATGGCGAGGGTTTGTGACTGCGACGGGCTCATGGTCATGTCGAAGGACCCCCGATGTAAGAAAACCGTCGGAAATTTTCGCCCGGCCTTTGAGTGATTGTTGGACCCCTAGACCCGTCGACCGCTGCTGAGAGCTTCCAGTCCTCGTTGTCCCAGCGTACGGTGCAGTCGTCGGAGCCCCAAATTTCTTGTGGTGCGGCCACCTGGTTGGTGTTGTCGTAGATTCCAAATCCGCCGACTGACCAGATGGATATTGTTGCAGAATCATGTGAAGACGTCTTGGCGATAAATCCGACTACTCGAAGGTTGAAGTTCAAATTAGGGTCCGTGATTGAATTTGCGCCCACACTTGTTGCATTTTTTTGGTCTGACTTGATTATACGATCGCTCACTTGGTTGCCGGCGTCGCCTGTTGCAATTGAGTTCAACACTAGTTGGATGCGTGAAGGCTCACGATTGCGGACGTCGCTGTACGCGGAGACGTAGTTGCCGCAGGCGCTGATGGCGCCGGCCTCGGTATGGGGGTAGCCGACCGGAATTCCGAACTCGTTCACTCGGCTCGGCGCGCCTGGCAGAGCGCCGGCCGGTTCGGCGGTATGGTCCACGCCGTCAGAGGCTGGCGATGGCACCACGGTCACAGTGGCTGTGGCGGGTGGCGGGGAAGCGGGAGGGGTGCTGGCTCCCAAGGGCTGGCGGTCGTCGGCTGACGTCGAGTGCCGGCCGAGGACCAACCCGATGGGAAGCATGACGGCGGTCGTGACGACCACCGCCGCGATGATCACCAGGACCAGTCGTCGGGTTGCCCACTCCATGATGTCGGCCAACGCGCACTCCCCCTCCCCGTCGGCAGGGCCATCATCCCAATACCGGCCCGCCCGTACCTGGAGAACATCTCAGGTGTTTGCGGAAGGTTCGTCATGGACCACGGCGGCGCTGTCCACCAGCTGGACCACCGCCGGAGGGCGTGGGCTACCGGTCCCGCCGGTCTCGAGTGGTCCGGCGGACGCCGAGCTGCCGGTCGCGAGGAAGAAGTTGACCAGCACCGCGGCGATGCCGACGAGGAATGCCAGCCCGCAGCCGGCGAGCACCCCGCTCTTGCCCACGGACGAGGCCCGGTCGAGCCCCATCCGGTCGCCGAGCGCCCAGGCGATGCCGCCCAGGAGAATCGAGGCGACCGCCGCGATGGCCGCGTAAGCCGCGAGGCCGTTGACCAGGTCTTTCAGGGCGTTGAGGCCGGGCGCCTTCGTCGGGTCCGGTGTGACTTCAACCGCCGCGAGCAACACTGTCGCCCGCGCGGATGCGACATCGGCGATCATCATGGGTCCTTCCTGCGGGCACTGCGCCCCAACGGACCGCAGGTCTGGCGAATCATACGACGGGCGTCCGCAGCGTTTCCGGAGTGCTCCCCCGAGTTGTGTCGTTGGTCGTTGCGCCCGTCTTGGTTGATTCCTCGGCCGCGAGCCTGACTAGCCGTTCGACCACGGCGACCCCGAGATAGAGGTAAGACCGCCGGGTGCTGGCGCGTAGCCGGGGAATGCGCACCGGCGCGCGCCGGCTCGGGTCGAGCCGGCTCTCATAGGGGATCCGGACCAGGGCGTCGACGTGTCTGGTCAGCCGGCCGGCGGCCGCTCTGGTGCGCGGCGACCAGCGGCCCCGCCGTGGCGAGACCACGGCGGCGATCACCGGCGGCCTCCGCCCCTGCGCGTCGACGGGGAGCAGGGGCGCCGCGGGGTCGCGCAGCGCCGCCGCGGTCCGGTCGAGGTCCGCCGGCGCGGCGAGGCTCACGACGACGACCAGGTCGCTTGCCCGCAGCGCCGTCGGGGACAGCGGAGCGTCGATGGGCGCATCCACCAGTACCAGCGGGTAGGCGCGGGTTAGGTGGCTGAGAGCGGTTCGCAGCATCCCGGGGGTGACGGTGTCGTCCGCGGGGACCATCGCGCCGGAACCGCCGCCGGTCCCCTCGCCGCGGCTGAGCGGCACGACATCGAGTTCCGGGGTGCCGGGCCGGGCCGGGCCCCCGATCAGCTCGCGGAGCGCGCCGGCCGCGCCGCCGCGGCGGCGGGCGATGTCCGCCACGGTGACGTCGCCGGGCGCCCCCACCCGGGGGCACAACGGGTCGCCGCGTGGCTCGTCCGGGTCCTCGTCCGCCCAGGTCCGTGGGCGCAGGTCGACGGCGAGAACGGACTCGCCCCGCGCCCCGGTGAGCACCAGGCCGAGGATGCCGACCAGCGTGGTGGTACCGGAGTAGGGGAACGCGGAGGTGACCCCGATCCGCCACGACCCGGGCAGGTCGGCCGCGGCCCGGTCGGCGAGCGACTCGCGCAGCGGGATCTCGTCCCACGGAGCCAGGTCGTCATCGTCGTGGTCCGCGTCCCAGCTCCAGTCCTCGTCGGCGGGCACGGCGGGTGGCGGTCCCGCCGAGGGCCGGCGGGCGGCGGCCGACCCGGCGATGACAGCGGGCAACCTGGTGCCCGCTGGACCGGCCGTCCGCGCCTCGGCCCGGCCGGCGCTCGCCCACGCCTCTTTCGGAACCGTCGTCGCCTCGCTCGCCGTCGGAGCCGCGGACGGCCGCGGCCTGGCCGTCGGCGGCCGGGCCGCCGGTCGACCACCGGCAACCGGCGACGGTGGTGGTACTGGTGGTATCGGCGGCGAGAACGAGGTCGCTTCGGCGCCCGGCGGCATCGAGGGCGGTGGTGGTGCGACCGTGGGCCGCTGCCTGGGCGGCACCGCCCGGTCGCCTGGATCTGGTTGCGCCGGTTCCGGACCGCGTGGCGCGGCCGCGAATGGAGTCGCCGGCAGCCAGCCCGTCCGCGCCGGAGACGGCTGCCTGGGGGGGCCATCCTCGGCTGGCTCGGGCCGCGGCGGCCGGCTCGCCCCGCCGCCCGCCGGGGTGACCGTGGGCGGAGGCGCGGTCGGCGGTGCGACCGGCTGGGTCGTCACGTCCGCGAGGGCGGGCTCCGGTCGCCTCGCCGGCTCTCGCCGGGCCTCGCTCGCAGGCGGGGGATCCGTCGGGCGGCCATCGAGGTGGAACGCCTCGTCGCCGTGCGGGGCGGTCGTGGACGGGGGAGCACCCGCGCGCCCGCGCCGGTGGCGGCGCCTGCCGGACCGCGACGAGGGTGACGTGCCCGGGTCGTCGGCGTCCCCGTGACGTAGATCACCGCTGTCCTCGCCGGACGGTGGGGTGGTCGCGGAGAACTGTGCGCCGATGAGGGATACCGGTCGCGCGTCGCCTTCCTCGCCGTACGGTGTCGGTGGCACATTGCTCACGTGCCGTCGCCCTCCTGGCTGGTTCAGGCTCGTTGGCCCCGGTTGAGATTACTTACCGTTACTTAGTTCGGATTACCGTCCAATCGAGGTAACCCGAGACGCTGAAGTATGACAAGCTCCGACAGAGCCTAACCATGGTTACCTAGGGTGGTGTACCGTCCGTAGCCGGTATCCGAGCCCGGGCCTGTCCGGGCATTCGGTGCGCGGATTCGTCACGGTCGGCGACCAGGCCGGCGGCCCTCCTCTCTGATGCCGCGGCCGAAGGAGGCGCGATCGTGCTCGTCATGGCACCCGCCGCCCGAGGCGCTGACGAAACCGGCAACTGGGATGCCGGCGTCTTCGGCCGCCTGCCGGCGTGCGTGGCTTCGCCACCGTCGCGCTCGCTTTGGCCTGTGACACCTGAATGGTCGTTGGGCGCGCGAGGCTTCGCCTTCGTCGCGTGTCCTGTGGCCTGACCCGTTCGAAAGGGGCAGCCGCTATGCAGGAGGGCGTGCCGACGGCGCGCGACCCGGCGGGCACGGGCGCCGTCCCGCCCCGGCACCCGCAACGCGTTGACGACGACGACGTGCTGACGGTGGACGAGCTGGTTGTCTGGCTGCGGCTTTCGGAGAGCACGGTGCTGCGGCTGCTGTCCGAACGGGCCATCCCCGCCCGAAAGGTGGGACACCAGTGGCGGATCCGCCGCGGACGGGTTCGGGACTGGTTGGACGGGCGGGAGTGAGCGTACGGACGCCCGGGGAGGGGCCTCGTCCGGAGGGCGAGGCCGAATCCGGCGCGGCGGTGCGACGGGCGCGGGATGTGCGGGATGTGCGGGATGTGATGCGCGCCGGCCGCGGCCCGGCGCCGGCCCCGGCCCCCTCTCGGGCCGGTACTGCCCCGGCGGCCCAGCCCGCCGCGGCCGTTGCCCGTTCGCCGCGCGCCACCGTCGGGACGGCGGCGTCATCCGGGCTTGGGGCCATCCTGGCCGCCGCCGTGGTGGTGGTACTGGCCGCGGTCTCGGTTGCCGGCTGTTCCGCGCTGCGCGACCGGACGGATCGGGCCGTCTCGTCGGCGACACCGCCGGGCACGACCGGGCCACCGCCCGGCGCGAGCCAGGCACCCGGGCCACCGCTGGCGACCGCCTCGGCGGGCGAGCCCGGCACGGGCACGCCGCCCGACCTGGCCGACCCGGCCGCCGTCGCCACCTACTGCTTCGCCCGCTGGCAGTCGTTCGACGCGCGCTCCGACGCGGACCTGGCCGCCGGGGTCGAGCGCGCCCAGGCCGACGGCTGCTTCACCTCCGACTTCCTCGCCCAACTGACCAGCGCCGGCGCCGGCTCGGGCGGGGCCGGTGGCACGGGTTCTCCCGCTGTGGACGGCCAGGCCTGGGAGGAACAGCGGGCGCATGGTGCCCGCTCGACGGTCACCGTGCTCGCGGCCACCCCACTCGCCGACACCGCCGCGACCGGCCGGGTGGTCTACCTGCTGAACGCGCGCAGTGTCTTCGTGACCGACAACTCGGCACCCGTCGAAACCGTCTCCACTCCGACGGTGACGCTGCTGCGCGACACCGCCGGCCGGTGGCGGATCGCGGGCGCCGACCTGTCCGACAACGCGGGCGACGCGCCCGGGCGCTGACAGACTGGGAAATGTGCGATCATGATGGGTGATCGCGCGTCGCGGGGTGGCGCCCGGACGTCGAGCGGGCGCCGGGAGGCGGCCACCAGGCACCGGGCGGTCGGCACACCGCCAACCAGGTACTCCGCGAAGGGCGAAGGGTAGGCGGGGATGGCTCGGGGACCGCGCGGCCCGCGCGCGTGGCTGCTCTGGCTCGGCGTCGGCGGCATGGTCTCGATCGGCGGGATCATGCTGTTCATCTGCCTTGTCGTCCTGCTCATAACCGGTCCCTTTTTCAGCGACCAGGACAATGGCCCCCGAACGATTACCAACTCCAAGGGGATACCGGAGGAGTACCTCGGGCTGATTATCTCGGCGGCGAACGACGCCGGGTGCGCCGAGGTCACCCCGGCGCTGCTGGCGGCGCAGCTCTTCCAGGAGTCCGGCTTCAATCCGAGCGCGACGTCGCCGGTGGGCGCGATGGGCATCGCCCAGTTCATGCCGGGCACCTGGGCGACGCACGGCGGCGGCGGAGACGTGTGGAACCCGGCGGACGCGATTCCCGCCGCGGCCCGCTACGACTGTGCCGTCGCGGCGTCGGTGGCCCGGATCCCGGGGCCCGGGCAGGAGAAGATGCTCGCGGCCTACAACGCCGGGCCCGGCGCGGTGCTCGCCTTCTCCGGCATCCCGCCGTTCCCGGAGACGCGCAACTACGTGCGGACGATCCTGGCGAAGGCACGCGAGTACGGTGACGCGCTCGTGCCTGGCGCCGCGGTGCCGGCGGGCGCCGTGGCACCGGTACTCGATTTCATGAGGTCCCAGGTGGGCAAGCCCTACGTGTGGGGAGCGGAGGGGCCGGGCGCCTGGGACTGCTCGTCGCTGGTGCGAGCCGCCTACCGGACGGTCGGCATCGAGCTGCCGCGGGTGACCACCGATCAGCTCGCCGCCGGACCGGTCGTCTCCGGCGTGGACCTGCAGCCGGGTGACCTGCTGTTCATCCCCGGCTCGGACGGCACGGTGGCCGCGCCCGGGCACGTTGGGATGTACGTCGGCAACGGCCAGATGATCGCGGCCAAGGGTGCCCGCTGGGGCGTGGTCGTCTCGGACATCTCCAGCTGGACGGACGTCGTCGCGGTCACCCGCCCCTTGGCTGCCGGGGCCTGATCGCGCGCTCGCCGCTAGACGGCGACGTCGCTGACGAAGTTCGACATTCCGTCGCCGAGTTGCCCGAGCCAGCCGAAAGCGGTGTGGACGAAGCTGGCGGCGTCGCTGGGGGCCGTGGCTATGTAGAAGGCCACGAAGATCCAGAATCCCCATGGATACAGAAGCTTCTTCACGCCAGACCTCACTGTGATCCGGGCGCCGATCGGCGAGCGATCGTGCGGTGTCGAGGACTGGCGACGCGGCGGCCACCGTCTCGCCGGCGCGCTTACCGCATCACCAGATTCGATTTTCTACTCACGGAGAGTGTTTATCGCAAGCCGACCCGCCGCACTGGGAACACGGCAGACCACAGAATGTGTGTGTCCTGGCGACCTGTCTGTAATCCGGACAAGGGCTGACTAGGAACGGACAGGAAGCTGACAGTAGCGATCTGGAGTCGTTCCGCGTTCTACTGGCCTCGGCACCTCGAGCCGGTTGACGTCGACTCCCTGCTCGAGGTGCCTCTGTGACATTGGCTCAAACAGGAATGCTTTGGGCGAAGCGGAAGAGGTTGTCAGGGTCGTAGTGGGTCTTGACGGTGCGCAGGCGGGGGAGGTTCGCGCCGTAGTAGGCCTGTGCCCAGTCGGTGAGTTCGGGGTCGATGTAGTTCTGGTAGGCCTGACCGGAGACGTGGGGAGCGGCCGCGGCGACGGTGTCGCGCAGCCAGCGGCTGTTCGCGTCGAGCACTTCGGCCGAGGCGCCGGCCGGGTAGCCGCCGAAGTACTGGATGCTGGCGATCGCGTCCCGGTGGACGAAGGCCGTCTCCGCCGGGCCGACTCGCCCGATCGCGCCGCCCCAGGCGTCCAGGATGATCCCGCCGCTGGCGGTGGCCAGCGGGTCGTGTTGGCGTTCCTCGATCATCCGGACGAGCACCTCGTTCCCCGCGGCGGCGAGCGGGTCGCGCAGGATCGACGATGCCGCCCGCTGGCCGGGCCGGCGCGCACCGGCCCTGATCCCGGCGGTGCTGCCGCATTCGCCGCCGCTCGCCGAACAGCCGCCCTCGACGCGCATCGCGGCCAGGAAATCGTGTTCGGTGATCGATGTGCCCGTGGGCGCGGCCGAGCGCACCGCCGCCCGCAGATCGGCGAGCGGCCCGGCCAGTCCCGCCCGCGCGCCCGCGAACACCCCGCTGATCCGCATCGTCGGCGCGGATCCGCCGGGCGCCGAGCCCGCGACCAGCGTCGACCACAGTTCGTCCGGCATCGCGCCGAGCTTCCCGGTGACCCAGTCCTGCCACGCGGCGAGTACCTCCTGCGCCGCCCCCCACGGCCAGCGCAGCGAGAACAGGGTCAGCGAGCGGGCGGGGTGGGTGGCGAACCGGAACGCGGTGACGATTCCGAGGTTGCCGCCTCCGGCCCCGCGCAATGCCCAGAACAGGTCGGCGTCGTGGTCCTCGTCGACCCGCGCGGTCTCGCCGGAGGCGAGTACGACGTCGGCGCCCGTCATGTTGTCGCAGGTCAGGCCATACAGCCGGCTGAGTACCCCGACCCCGCCGCCAAGGGCGAGCCCGGAGATGCCGACCGTCGGGCATGATCCGCCGGGGATCGCCCGCCCGACGCCCGCCAGACCGGTATAGACCTTGATCAGCCGAGTGCCGGCGCCGACCGTCGCGATGCCGTGGTCGTCGACGCTCACCTGGTTCAGCCGGGTGACGTCGACGACCAGTCCCTCGCTCGTCGAGTAGCCGCCGTAGCTGTGCCCCCCGCAGCGGGCAGCCAGGCCCACCCCGGTAGCCCTAGCGAACCGGACCGCGCTGGCGACGTCGTCCTGGTTCGCCGCGTAGGCGATGCCCTGCGGGCGGACGGTGTCGAAGGCCGGGTCGAACAGGGCCCGCGCGGCGTCGTACTCGCCGTCGCCGGGTCGCACCAGCTCACCGGTCAGCTTCGCCGCCAGCGTGTCCCAGCTCTGCGCCGGATCGAGAGACGGCGACGGCCCTGGCGGGCTCGCCGTCGCGCTCGGGCTGGGCGTCGGCGTGGGCGAGCCGTCCGACGAGCAGCCGGCAAGCAGGCCTCCGCCGCCGACGGCCGCGCCCCCGAGCACCGTGAGCCCCGCGCGCAGCACGGCGCGCCTGTCCGGTACGGCCTCCATGTCCGGACCTTAACTGTGCATACCCCCAGGCCACAGGTCGTTCGCCCGGCTTGACGGCGCGCAATGGCTTGAGGCCCACGAGTGACAGGAGGTCGATCGCGCGTGACGAGCGGCGGGCCATGCGCGACGAATGTCCGACCCGTGGCCTGGCGGGTCTCCAGCTCATGCACGGTGGTCAGCCGACCGTGCCTGGCGGGCGGTGTGCCGGGTGCTACGTCGCGGGCGGGACCACGAGTGCCCGGACGATGTGGTCCGTCGAGTCGATCCGGACGAGGGTGGACTCGTAGTACAGCGAGGCATAGACCGCGCCGGACGGGTCGACGATGATCGAGCCCACGCTGCCCAGGTCGGCCTGGGTCGCCAGTGTTCCGTCCAGGCCGCCGGAACCGGACGAGCCCACGCCCGCGTACGTCGTGATGACGCCGTCCACACCAACTCTGCGGATCCTGCCGTTGGACTGGTCGGCGATGTAGAGCGAGCCGTCGCCGCCGAGGGCGAGGCCGCTCGGGTCGTAGAGCAGCGCCTTCGCCGCCGGGCCGCCGTCGCCCGTGTCGCCGCTCGTGCCGGCGATGCCGGCGACCGTGCTGATGACGCCCGCCGGGGTGATCTTTCGGACGGTCTCCAGGCTGTCGTCGGAGACGTAGATCGTTCCGTCGTCGGCGACGACGAGCCCGTTCGGCGAGGGCAACGTCGCCTTCGTCGCCGGTCCGCCGTCGCCCTCGCGGTTGCCGGCGCCGGAGCGGCTGGCCGCGCCGGCGACCGTCGAGATCAGACCATCCTTGGTGACCTTCCGAATCCGGTTTCCCTCGGCGAGGTAGACCGAGCCGTCCGGGCCGATCGCCAGCGCCGTGGGCCCGTAGAGCGCGGCCTTGGTCGCCAGGCCCGAGTCCACCGTGAAACCGTCCTCGTCGGCGCTGACGCCGGCGAACACGAACGCCTGGCCGCCGGGCGTGACCCGGTAGACCTGGCTGGCGCCGTAGTCGGCGATGTAGACGACGCCGTCCGGCGCGACCGCCACCGCCCGCGGATCCTGCAGGACGAGCGACAGCGCGGAGATCCCGCTGGCGGGAATCGGGGCGGGGCTGGGCGTGGGGGACGGGCTGCTCGTCTCCGTCGCGGGCGTACCCGACGGCCGCGGCGCCGCCGGGCCGACGCCAGCGATCTTGCGCAGGTTGCCGTCCGGGTCGAGCTGGTACACCGCCGCGGTGCCGTCGGACGCGCCGGAGGCGGCGACGAAGACAGAGCCGTTCTCGGCCAGGCCGATTGCCCCGAGGTAGCCGCCACCGGTCAGAACGCGCTGCTCGCCGGCGTATCCGGCCTTCGCGCCGCCGGGGCCGCCGCGGGTGGCCAGGACCAGGCCCACGACGAGCGCCGCGACGCAGACGACGCCCACCCCCATGGCGATGAATGCCGTCCGGCGGCGCGCGCTGGGGCGGGCGCGCCGACGACGACGAGTGGGCGCCAGCGAGGGGGAGGCCGGTTCTGGATGCGGCGGGAAGCCCGCCGGACCGCCGAAGCCGGGTGGCGGGGTGCCGTTCGCCGCGTAGGGCTGCCACCCGGCCGGCCCGGCCTGACCAGCGGGCAGTGGCTGGCCAGGCTGCGCCGGCGTCGTCGGGGTGGGCGGCGGCGTGCCCAGCGGGGTCGAGCCAGGCGGCGTGATGATGGTCGGCTGGGCCAGGTGGTGCGCGGGCGTCGTCCAGGCGCCGGAGGGGGTGAAGGGGGCCGGCAGCGTGTCGCCGAGGCGGTGGCCGGCGGCGGTGAGCACGTCGTCAGGCAGCCGGACCGGCACCCCGGTCGTGGTGAGCCACCCGGGGCCGAACACGGCGGTCGCGGCGGCGGCCAGATGCAGGGCCAGCTCGTGCGCGCTCGCCGGCCGCTCGGCCGGGTGCTTGGCCAGCGCGGCGAGCACCACCGCGGCCAGCGGCGCCGGGACCTCCGGCAGCGGCTGGGGCGGGACGGACAGGTGATGGTGCAGCAGCGCGGGCACCGTGAGCCCGCGCGGGAAGATCGGCCGGCCGGCGAGCAGCTCGTAGAGCACGATGCCGAGGGCGTAGATGTCGGTGCCCGGGCCGAGCCTGCTGCCCTCGATCTGCTCGGGGGCCATGTAGCGCGGAGTGCCGACCAGGCCGGTCGTCGTCACCGCGGTCGTCTCGACGATCTTGGCGATGCCGAAGTCCGTCACCTTCGGCACGCCGGACGCGTCGAAGAGCAGGTTGTCGGGCTTGATGTCCCGGTGCAGCACGCCGATCTGGTGCGCCGCCGCCAGCGCCGTCGCCGCCGCGAGGCCGACCGCGCAGCCCGCCCGCGGGTCGAGCCCGCCGGCGGCCATGCGCTGGCGCAGGCTGCCGCCGGTGAGCTGTTCCATGACGAGCAGGCAGAGTCCCGAGTGCTCCACGTAGTCGTAGACCCGGACGATGTGCGTGTGGTCCAGGCCGGCGAGCACCCGGGCCTCGGAGAGGAACCGGGTGCGCAGGTCGGACGACTCGTCCCCACCCGAGCCGAACACGCCGCCACCGGGCCCGGACGGGCCGCCGGCTGGCCCGCCGCCGCTGCCGGAGCCGGCGCCGGCAGCCTCGGGGTCGAGCAGCACCTTGATCGCGACGGCGCGCCCCATCAGCCGGTGGCGCGCGGCCAGCACCGCGCCGAAGCCGCCTCGGCCCAGCTCGGCCCCGATCTCGTAGCCGGGCAGCGCGGTGGCGATCAGGTCAGGCATGGGCGTCGGCATCGTCGGGGCTGCTCCCATGTCCAGGCGTCTGTGGTCGGGCGACGGGTGGCCGGGACCGCGGAGGCTCCTGGCAGTGGCGGGTCGACCGGCACCGGGGTTCGGGGCGACGGCGGGTCCGGCCGCGGCCATCGGGCGCGTGCGGGAGGGGATCTCCCCGCGCGCCCCGGGCCGCGGCTGGTCAGCTCTGTTGGGCGATGGTGGTGATGGTTCCGTTCGGGTCGATCCGGCGGATCACCTTGTTGCCGTTGTCGGCGACGTAGATGGCTCCGCCCGCGTCGACGACCACCGAGGTCGGGTCCGAGAGCTGGGCCGCGTTGGCCGGGCCGCCGTCCCCGGTGTAGCCCTCGGCGCCGGTGCCGGCGATCGTGGTGATGATCCCGTCCGAGGTGACCTTGCGGATCGTCTCGCTGCCGTAGGCGCAGATGTAGACGGTGCCGTCGTGGCCGAGGAACACGTCGGGGATCGACAGCGTGGCACTCGTGGCCGGGCCGCCGTCGCCGGTGCGCCCGGTCTTGCCGTTGCCGGCGAAGGTGGTCAGCATGCCGGCCTTGTCGATCTTCTGGACGGTGTCGCTGCCCAGGTTCGCGAAGTAGATCGTGCCGTCGTCGGCCAGGCTGATGCTGTTCGGGCCGTCGAGCTTGGCCTGGGTCGCCGTGGTCGGCGTTCCGGAGTAGCCCTTCTCGCCGGTGCCCGCGATCGTGGTGATGATCCCGTCCGGGGTGACCTTGCGGATCCGCTGGTTGTCGTAGTCGGCCAGGTAAAGGGTGCCGTCGGCCGTGACCGCGATGCCCTCGACGCCGTTGATCTGCGCCTGGGTGGCCGGGCCGCCGTCGCCGGAGTAGCCGGCCGTGCCGATGCCGACCACCGTCGTGATCTTGCCGCTCGGGTCGATCTTGCGGACGCGGTAGTTCTGCGTGTCCGGGATATAGAGGTTGCCGGCCTTGTCCCAGGCGACCCGGCCGGGACCGTACAGCTGCGCCGCCGTGGCCGGGCCGCCGTCACCCGAGAAGCCGTCCTGCGCGTTCCCGGCGATCGGGGTGACGACCCCATCCTTGGCGATCTTGTGCACGATGTGCGTGTCCAGGTTGGACACGTACAGCGAGCCGTCGTCGCCGATGCTCAGGTCATACGGGGCGAGGTTCGGGATCCGCAGCGCCTGGCCCGAGTAGCCGACGGCCGTCGCGGGCAGCCGGTGGGACCGGTCGAGGAACACCGCGGGCGACCCGTCGTCCTCGCCGCCCCCGCCGCTGGACGCCGCCAGCACGATCGCGGTCGTGAGGCCCGCGATGAGCACGAACAGCAGCGTCGCGACGATCCAGGTCGCTCGCGCCGAGAGGCCGAACAGCCCCTTCTTGTCGTTCTGGCGTGCCCGGTGCGCTGGCAGCGGTGGCTGGGGCCGCGGCTGCTGGGGAAGTGGCTGCGCCGGCCGCGGCGGCTGGAGCGGCTGACTCGTCGTCGGCCAGGGGGTGGCGGGCGGCGGGCGGTAGCCGGAGTTGGTCGGCGAGGTGACCCGGGGCGTCGGCCCCGGGGTGTTCGACGGGGGCGCGGGGGTCACCGGGCGCGGGGACGGGGTGGGTGGCCCCGCCCAGTTCCCGGAGCCGCCCGTCGGCTGCTGCTGGAACGGCCGCGCCGGAGGGGGCATCGGCTGGCCGAGCAGGGGCCGGCCGGGGACCGGCTGCCCGGGTCCTGGCGGGTAGGCCGGGCCGCCGGGCAGGTTGGGGCGTGGTCCGTACGGCTGCTGCCCCGGGGCGCCGTAGCCACCACCGGGACGTGGTCCCACGGGCGGCGTCGCCGGGATGCCGGGGCGAAGCGGCGGCCCGACGGGCGGCGCGGGGAAGGGCGGGTTCGGGGTCGAGGACGTGCCCTGCGCGGCCTCGCGGACCTCGTCGTCGACACGGATCTTGACGTCGGACCTGGTGAGCCAGTTCGGGCCGAAGGCCCGAACGCTGGCCCGTGCCAGCTCCAGGGCGAACTCGGTGGCGTCGCCGTAGCGGGCCGCCGGGTCCTTGGCGAGGGTGCGCATGATGACCGCGGAGACCGGCATCGCCACGTTGGTCAGCGGATCCGGTGCCACGTTCAGGTGGTGATGGGTGAGCGGCTGCACGCCCATCGGCTTCCCGAAAAGCGGTCGTTCGGCGAACATCTCGTAGAGCACGCCGGCCAACGCGTAGAGATCGGTTGAGGGGAACAGCCGGCTGCCGAGGATCTGCTCGGGTGCCATGTAACGGGGCGTGCCGAGGATCGCGCTCGCCGTCGTCTCGGCGCCGTCGAAGATCTTGGCGATGCCGAAGTCGGTCACCTTCAGCAGGCCGCCGCCGTCGAACATGATGTTGTCCGGCTTGATGTCCCGGTGCAGGACGCCAGCGGCATGGGCGTTGGCGAGCGCGGCAGCGCCCGCGATGCCGACCGCGCAGATGGTCTCCTGGCTGACCTTCCCGGCCTGGATGCGCTGCTTGAGCGTTCCGCCGGAGAGAAGCTCCATCACCAGCAGGCACGTGCCCTCGTGCTCGACGTAGTCATGCACGCGCACGATGTGTGGATGGTCGAGCTCGGCGAGCACGCGCGCCTCAGCGAGGAAGCGGGCACGCAGCTCGGGGTCGTCGGAGGTGTCGAGGAGGATCTTGATGGCGACCTTGCGGCCGATGAGCCGGTGCTGGCCGGCAAGCACGAGGCCGTACCCGCCCTTACCGAGGTCACCTTCGACCTGGTAGCCGGGAAGCGCCGCCTCCACCAGAGAACGATCGATTAGCAAGGTCTGGTCCCGTTCGCCGCCGGCCACTTCACGCGGACGTACAAATCACGAAGGCCGCGCCCGGGCCGCAAACACACCCTTCGTCGTGTACCCGGCGATACTACGGCCTGGTACCCCCGAGATCGCCCCTGGCGGGGGTCAGTTGGTGGGCGTCGGATGTCTGACACGGTGTGCACCCATCTTCTCACCGACACCGGCGGCGGCCCGTCGGCCGCCGATCGGCTCTGGGAGGTCCGGACTGGCCGCCTAGTTGCTTGAGGTCGGACGCGCCCGACAGGCATCAAGCCCCCACCTGGCCAATCGGTGGGAGAGGAGGCGTGGAGACTGGCGGTAGCAGATCTCAGCGAGCAGGTCTGGAACCGAAGGGTGGTCGCGCGATGCCGAGTTCACTGCCGAGCTCCGAGCCCTCTCACCTGGATGGCGAGCCGGTCGTCATCACGCAGACGCCGGAATGGGCGGCATTGCGGGCGCATCACGCCGAGCTGGCTGGTGCCGGCCTGCGCGCGCTGTTCGCCGCCGACCCGGGCAGGGCTGACACGTTGTCGGCGGAGGCCGACGGCCTGTATCTGGACTTCTCGAAGAACCTCCTGACCGCCGAGACGGTCCGGCTGCTGGTGGCGCTGGCCGAGCGGGCCGGGCTGCCCGCCCGGGTCGAGGCGATGTTCGCCGGCGAGAAGATCAACACGACCGAGCGTCGCGCCGTGCTGCACGCCGCGTTGCGTGCCCCCGAAGGCGAGACGATCGAGGTGGACGGCGTCGACGTCGTCCCCGGCGTGCACGCGGTGCTCGAGCGGATGTACGCCTTCGCCGACCGGATCCGTTCCGGGGCGTGGACGGGTGCCACCGGCCGGCACATCCGCAACGTCGTCAACATCGGCATCGGCGGCTCCGACCTCGGCCCGGCGATGGCCACCGAGGCGCTGCGGACGTTCGCCGACCGCTCCCTGACGAGCCGGTTCGTGTCCAACGTGGACGGCTCCGACATCTGGGAGGCGACGCACGACCTGGACCCGGCCGAGACGCTGTTCATCGTCTCGTCCAAGACCTTCACCACCCTGGAGACCATCGCCAACGCGCGGACGGCCCGGGCCTGGCTGGTCGCCGCCCTCGGCGAGGACGCCGTCCCCCACCACTTCGTCGCGGTGTCGACGAACGCCCAGAAGGTCGCCGAGTTCGGCATCGACACGGCGAACATGTTCGAGTTCTGGGACTGGGTGGGTGGCCGGTACTCGATGGACTCGGCGATCGGCCTTTCCCTGGCGGTCGCGATCGGGCCCGAGAACTTCCGCCAGCTGCTCGCCGGGTTCCACGCGATGGACGTACATTTCCGCACCACGCCGCCCGGTCGCAACCTTCCGGTCCTGATGGGGCTGATCGGCCTGTGGTACCGAGACTTCTTCGGCCTGCAGACGCACGCGGTGCTGCCGTACAGCCAGTACCTGAGCCGTTTCCCGGCGTACCTGCAGCAGTTGGACATGGAGAGCAACGGCAAGTCGGTCGACCGAGCCGGCCGGCCGGTCACCATGGACACCGGGCCGGTCGTCTGGGGGACCCCGGGCACGAACGGCCAGCATGCCTACTACCAGCTGCTGCACCAGGGGACGACGGTCATCCCCGCCGACTTCATCGGGTTCGTCGCACCGCCGCACACCCAGGTCGGCGGGACGGGAGCAGCTGACCAGCACCTGCTGCTGATGGCCAACTTCTTCGCCCAGACCGAGGCGCTGGCGTTCGGGAAGTCCGCCGCCGAGGTCGCCGCCGAGGGGGTGGCGCCCGAGCTCGTGCCCCACAAGGTCTTCACCGGTGACCGGCCGACGAACACCCTGCTCGCGGGGGAGCTGACCCCGTTCACCCTCGGACAGCTCATCGCGCTGTACGAGCACAAGGTCTTCACCCAGGGCGCGATCTGGGGGATCAACAGCTTCGACCAGTGGGGCGTCGAGCTGGGCAAGGTGCTCGCCGGCCGGATCATTCCGGAGCTCGCCGCCTCCGGTGAGCCGGAGCTCGCGCACGATGCCTCGACGAACACCCTGATCCGCCGCTTCCGCGCCGGCTTCCCAGTGTCCGTCGTGGCCGGCTGACGCGGGGCGCCAGGCACTTCCGGGTCCTTGGCCCTTGGCCGCGAGCCTTTGCGCTGAGGGCCCGGCGGCCGGCCTCATGTTACTCTCCGTAACCATCTCGCCGCGGGGGAGCCGGCGGCCATGGGATCGGGGGTGAGATGCAGGTCGACGCCGGGGCTTTGCGGATGACGGTGCACCGCGATGCGCGGGGCGGCGAGGACGTGCTCATCGAGCTCGTCGGCGAGCTGGACGGGCCTGGCCGGCGCTGCCTGCGCGACCAGGTCGGCGATCTGCTCGGCCGCGGCGGCTGCACGGTGACTGTCGACGTCGGTGGCCTGCGCCAGGTGGACATTCCGGCGCTCGCCGCGCTGTTGCGTGCGGATCTGCTACTGCGGCGCGTCCACGCCACGCTGGAGGTTCGCGCGCCGACGCCCGCGTTCCTGGAACTGGTCGCGGCGACCGGACTGACCGGCCGCCTCCGCGTCGTCCCGGCGCAGCCGGCCCTCTCCGCCGACTCGCGCCTCTCCGCCGACTCGCGCTAGTTCGGTCCGTGGGAGTCCGCGGACGTCCAAGGTCGGACGTCCAAGGGAAGAAGTGGGGTCAGTGGTAACCCGCCTCGGCCCCCCCGGACAGGACGCCGGCCTCGGCCGCGCGGACCGCCGAGTGGGTGAAGGCCAGCGTCGCGTCGGCGGGCACCAGATCGGCTGTCAGGAGGTCGACCGGCAGGAGGCGAAGGGTGCGGCGGTGCTCGGCCGCGACGGGCCGTTCGGTGCTGTCGGTCGCCGGCGCGGTTGGTGTGGTTGGTGTGGTTGGTCCGGATGGCGGGATCGGCGCGGCAGTTGTCGCCGCGAGTGCTCCGTCGTCGCCGGTGGCCGTCTCCTCGGTGCCGCCGGTGGGTACCAGGCGCAGGGCGGACCGCTCCGAGCCGGTCAGCCGTCGTTCGACAGCGTTCATCAGCAGCATGACGAGCATCAGCAGCAGCGGGAACCCAACCACGAGAACGGCCGACGGCGCGGTTACCTCCACCTGAACCCCCTGAAAGGCCTGGTACCAAAAGAACGCGTGGTCCTTGCCGCGGTGGGCGCGGACCGCGACGAGGTAGCCCATTTATCAGCTACCCACCGTTGCCACTTTGTCACTCTGCAGTACCACCCTCACCCATGACGAGTTAGCCTCTCCGCGCATACCGCGTGAGGTAGCCGTAAAACCGAGGTGGTCCCAAATGCCGGTGTCAAACCGGTATCGCCTGCTCCGCCCCGACCTGCCCAGCCGGCCGAGGAAGCGGCGGTCGGAGAAGGCGCCCGCCCCTGCACGTTCTCACCGCTCGGACGACTCGGCAGCCCGGCCGCCGCCGCTGCCCGGAACCTCCGAGCCCGCCCCACCCGCGCCGACCCGCCGACCTGACGAAGAATGCACCGGCTCGCCAGACCTGCCCCACATCGCCCGTTCGACCCCAGCCGCCTCCTCGGCCCCTACCCAGGGCGTGACGTGGTGCTGGTGAGCAGCGGGCACAAGCCAGCCACAGCCAGTGACGGCGCCTCAGCGCAGCGCCAACCCAGCCACCTCACTGATTCGGACCCGGATCGACCACCTCCATATGCCGGGACCCGGAACCACGAAGGGAGGGCGCTCGGCGCCCGACAGGCGGCGCCCGGGTGCGGGCGCGGAGCGTCCGGCACCGGGACCGCCGTACTCTGCCCTTACCATGTCTGCGTCGTTTGGCTCGTACGAAGGCCACGGTCCGTACGAGGACCGTTACGAGCGTGCGCATGGCTCGGACAGCTACCCGGCCGCCGAACCGCCGTCGCCATGGGTGGTCGACGCCGCCGCGCCGGCCGGCCAGCGCAGCACTCCCGCCCCCGGGCGCTCGGGGCCGGTGACCGACTGGCGGCTCGCGGTCGACGAGTTCGGCCGGCCGATTCCGCCGCCGCCGTCGGCGCCCCCGCCCCAGCCAGATCCGCACCCGTCGCCGAGGCCGTCGCCGTCCGAGTACCAGGAACCGGTCGTCGGCCCCCCAATCTCGCCGCCGCACCTGCCCGCGTATGGGTACGCGTCGCCGACAGCGGAGCCATACCTGGACGGGCCCTTTCCGACCGTCTCCCGGCCGGGCAGGTGGCAGCCCGAGGTCACCTCGCTCGACGCGGTGACCACCCACGTGGTGACGGTGGACGAGTCGATGGCCGTCCCGCCGGCCCCCTACGCGGCGCTGCCCTCGGTGTCGATGCCGGCCGGTGTGGTGCCGGCGTCCGTGCCGGTGCCGGCCGGAAACACCGGGGTGGGCCTAACCGCCCTGGACGAGGGCGCGATCGACTTCGACGCGCCCCTTCCGCCGTATCCGGAACCATCCCCGTCGCCGTACCCGCAGCCTCCGCCCGCGCCACCGGCGCCGTCGTACCCGTCGTACCCGTCGGCGGCGTCGCCGGCCGGGTGGGACGTGCTCGTGGACGACGTCGTGCCGGGCCAGGGCGTGCGCCCGCCCGCGCCCGCGGCGCCCGCTGACCGGTTCGTGACGGTCGACCCGGTCGACCCGGTCGACCCGGTCGTCGTCCAGGGTCCAGCCGCGCCGGTCAACCCGGTCGCGCCGGTCGGCCCGGCGGTCATGGACGCCGTCCCGGTCCAGCGACCGCTGTCGCCCTTCGGGCCCGAGACCGTGCCGCCGACGCCGCCGGCCGCGAGTCCCCCGTTGGCCGGGACGGCGCCGTCTACCGCGCCGTCGACCGCGGCGTTGCCGGCCCTGCTGGCGGAGCTGGCCGCGACCGCCGCCGCGGCGGCCGAGGCGATGAACACGGCTGAGGGCGACGTCCAGAGCGCGTCCTCGGGGACCGTGACCGGTCCCGTCGCCCTGCGCCAGTCCGTCCCCGGAGTTCCCGGGGCCCGTGACGGGTTGTCGAGTGGCCTGGAGGCCGAACACACCGACACCCGCCGAGTGCCCGCCCCGCCCGTCGACGGGGGAGGCTGGGCCAGCCAGGAGGATCTCAGCGCCCGGTATGCGGTGGTGCGCGAGCAGGTCGACTACGCCCTGGCCGAGATCGCCCTGGCGCGGGCGGCGTTTCGGCGGGCCAGCGAGGACGACGGCCCCGGCTGGCCCTTCCGTGACAGCGAGCTGGACGTGCTGCGCCGCCCCGCCGTCGCCCGCGCGCTGGCCCGCGAGCTGGCCGGCATCGAGCGCCTGCGTGTTTGGGCTCAGGAGCTCTACTGGCTCCAGGAGCAGCACCGAAACTTCTAGCCCGACCCTTCCGCGGGGTCCCCGCCGATTTGCTACCGGTGGTGGAGGCGCCGAACGTACGGATGGGCATCGAGTGCCGACCAGCAAATCGGTGGGGAAGGTTGGGTCCGCGCGGCGGCGGTCAGCCCGAGGCGCAGGTGATGTTCGAGAAACCCTTCGCCGCGCCGGTCACCTTGTTGTCACAGCCGACGATGTTCAGGGTCGCCTTGCCGTCGTGGATGTAGACGCCGAAGCCCTCGCCGTCCACCGTCAGCCGGTTGGCGCGGATGGTGTTCTCGCGGCCCCAGCCCTTTGCGACCACGTGGGTCTGGATGCCGTCCTCGATGGAACCGCCGTCCGCCGAGCCCGTGTTGTTCTCCACCAGCCAGCCGTTGCCCTTGACGTCGATCCACGAGTCGGCCGCGATCATCCCGGAGCCGCTGAGCCGGTTGCCGCTGACGACCCCGCCCTCGGTGCCCTCCTTGATGTCGATGTTCTCGGAGGTGGTGCCGGCGATGTCGTTCCCGATCACCGAGTTGCGGTTGCTGCGGTCGGGCTCGCAGTTCGTATACGTGCACCAGTTGCTGGTGGCGCTGCCGACGTAGATGCCCTCGCCGAACTTCTCCGAGCGGTTGCCGGTGTCCCGGACGACATTCCCGATCACCAGGTTGTCGGTGCTGGCGGTGCGCAGGTGGATGGCCTCGTCGCCGATCTTGCTGACGTGGAGCGACGCGATGATCGAGTGATGAACGGAATCGGCCACCACGCCCTTGCGCCCGCCGCTGAGGCTGAACCCGACCACCCGGACCCAGGACACCTTGTTCAGGTACAGGAGGTACTTGGCGTCGTCCTCGCCGTCGATGACGGCGTCCGGCGAGCCACACAGCCAGACCGGGCTCGCCTCGGTTCCCGAGACCGTGATGCTGAAGTCGCCGACGTAACGGCCGGCGGCCATCCGGATGATGGTGCCGGGGTGGGCCGACTCCAGTGCCGCCGTCAGCTCGTCCGCGTTGTGCACGGTGGTGCCGCCCCCACCTGGGCAGGTGACCTTCCCGCCGGCCGGAGCGCTCGGGGCGGCACCGCCCGCTCCCACCGGGCCGCCACTCGGGTGCCCCTTCCCGTCACCCGGGCCCTGCGACGCGCTCGGGTTCGGTGAGGCCGCTGGCACCGACGCGAGCTCGGTGGGCCGGTCGCCGCTGCCGCCGCAGGACGCGGCGGCCAGCGTGGCGGCGATGACCAACATCGCCACGCGGACGGCTCCGCCGCCGCGAACCCGAGCCGACGCGCGGTCTCGCGGCATCGACATGGCGTTCACCGATAGTCACCCCGTCTTGATCAGTCACGCCGATTCCGCCTGCCGGCAAGTGGTGTCATCGTCCGGATCGGCGAGGTGGCCGTCGGTGCCCCGGGGCCTGATCGCGGTCCGCCGGTGGCGTTGGCGTTGGCGTGCGAGGAACGAAGTAGTTCGTCGTCGACTCGTCCTCCAGGCCCAGGTCCACGGCGGCGGGCGCCTGCTCCGAGCGGGTGTCACCGCCGGCGCCGGACGATCCCCTGCGCTGCACACGCATCACCGTCAGCGTCGCCTCGGCGTCGACGGGGGGATAGGGCGACGGTCCGCGGACCGGGCGCTGTTCGACCGGGACGTCGTACTCGCGGGCTTGCCGTGACCGGGGCACGGTCCGCACGGGGTCGGATGCGCGACCGCCGACGGCGGGCCGGCCGCGCGGACCCATGATCAGGTCCTGCTGGCCCGGCGGCCGCATGGTCCCACCGGTCAACCGCTTGAGCAGCAGCTCCGACTCCGGGTAGGGATGCGCGGCCGGCCGCTTCCTCGCCCGCCGACGGCTCCACCAGCCGAAGATCGGCAGCAGCACGACTATTCCCCAGACGAGGAGCGCCGGGTGCTGCTCAATGAGCGTGTACCAGTGGTGGGGCTTCAGCGACACCCACCCTCCGGTGCTGTTGTCGTGCACCTCGCGGGTGTTGATGCCGAGCGCCTTGCGGATGTCGATCGCCCGCCATCCCCGGCCGGCGAGCGTGTTGTTCTGGATCTTTGTGTCCGTGGCCTGGCCACGGATCAGGATCGCGTAGTCCGTGGCACCGGTTACCCGGTTGCGGCTGAGGATGTTCGTCGTGGCGTCCTGGACGACGATGCCTCGCTGGCTGTCGGTCATCGTGTTGTTGACCATTGCGGTGCGCCGTGCGTCCGGGCCGACCTGGATCCCCGTCTCGCTGGCGTCGTTCACCTTGTTGTCCGTGATCTGGGTGCCGTTGGCGCCGCTCTTGACGATGATGCCGACCTGGCTTCCGGTGACCTTGTTGGCCCGGACGACGGCGTTCTCACCCCCGACGACCCGGATCCCGTACCGCCCGTTGCCACTGACGGTGTTGCTGTCGATCAGGGTGTCCTTGATCTGGTTGACCTGGACGCCGGTCGCGGTCGCCACCACCCCGAGGCCACGGCCGTCGACCGTGATGCCGTCACCGCTGTTGTCGGTGACCGTGCTGCGCATGACCCGCGATCCGGAAGCGCGGTCAATGGTCATGCCGTCGCCGTGGTTGCGTGCCGCCGTGACGCCCGAGATCAGTGTTCCGGTCGCGTCCCGGTGGACGCCGAGCCCAGAGCGTTCGTTGTCCTCGAGCCGGACACCGATCATCTGGATGCCCTCGCTGCCGGAGATGTAGGCACCGTAGATGTTGTTTCGGAATATGGAGTCCGCGGCGCCGCCGCTGCTGGGCTCGCCCTTGCTCCCGGTCCAGGCGATGCCGCCGGTGCGTCCCGTCCAGAAGCCCAGGTTGCTCGCGTCGACATTGCGGACGATGAGCTCACCGCCCATCGTCCGGATGTAGGACCGACCGTCGACCGTGGTGGTGTCCGGCCGGAGGTTCTGCACGTCCCAACCGACGATGGGCAGCTTGTGGTCCGGCGACGCGCCGACGAACTCCAGCGCGCCGCGCCAGGCGGCGACGGTCGCGAAACCGGTTGGCCCGCTGGCCAGCCGGAGTTCGGTGGCCTGTGAGTTGATCACCAGGCGCGCCTGCGGCCCGACGAGCACGTTCGCCGTGAACAGCACCGCTCCATCGACCTCGCGCCGGCCGCCGCCGGCGTCGATCACATCGGCGGCCGTGTAGGGCTCCGACCGCGCCGGGAGCAGCACGGTCGGCAGGCTGCCCGCCGTCTCGACCAGGACCGGCTGGGTGAGCACACCGAAACGTTCGAACATCGTCCGTAGCCGGATGTCCTCGGCATCCACGAGCGTGGCTTGTTTCTTCGCGTCGGCCGACGAGATGGGAGGGAGAGGCTGTACGGAGGAGGCCTGCGCGGGCAGAGCGGCCAGGACGATGGCGGTGACCGCGGCGCCGGCGAGCAGACTCGCGATCAGCACCCGCGGGCGATGGGCCGGTTGGCTTCGCCGGGGCACGGTCATCAGGCACCCACCGTGGCCGTACCGGGCGCGACGGTCCTGGTGGAGGCGTCCGTCTGCCCCTCACCACCGATCATGTCGGCGCGTCTGGTCAGCCAGCCCTGCTTGTTCATGGACACGAAGGCCCACGCCTTGATCGGTAGCGCGACGACGATGATCATCAACACGGTAAGTGGGAGGATGAATATGTCCCGCGGGTTCTCCCTGAGATGCGAGAAACCGCGGATCATTCGGCCGAGGAGGAGCCAGCAGATCGCGATGATGGGTGCGTTCGCCTCGGGCCGGAACATCCACAGCACGAAGTAGGTCATCGCGACACCCATGGTCACCGGTGTCAGCACGATTTGGAGCACCCCGACCTGGGTGATGAGTGGCTGGCGCCACAACCAGCCCTTGTAGATCGCGGTGAGATAGGTGCGATAGGAATTACGACTCCATCGGACCCGCTGTTTGATGAACGCCCGAAGGCTGTCCGGGAACATCGACATGGCCCGGGCTGTCTCCTGGTGCACCGTCTTGTATCCGGAGGCCAGCACCAGCCACGTGAGCCGACCGTCGTCGCCGGCGATGCAACGGCGCCCGAGGAAGAACTCGTGCTCGAGGTTGTACAGGACGGGCTGGACGGCCGCGCGGCGGTAAGCCGCGGTCCGCCCCGACAGGCAGGCCACCGCGCCTACCCGGCCCTGGGCCGGGACGTAGTCGAGGTATCGGATGTCCACGAGCCAGTTGGCGACCCGCCGCCACACGCTGCTGCGTGGCTCATAGACGTTCTGCCGGGTACCGACCCCCCCGACCTCTGGATCGACGAACGGCATCTGCACGGCCGCCAGCAGGCCGGGCTCCCACGCCGTGTCCGAGTCGCACAGCACGATGACCTCGGACGTCGCCGCTGAGATCCCGACGCCGAGCGCGGAGCGCTTGCCCTCATGCACGAAGGGGATCACTCGGACCTTCGGGTCCGCGCGGCGGTCGAGCAACTCGATCAGCGCCGTGTCCTCGACGTCGGGGACGATGATGATCTCGGTCGGGTTCTGGGCGAGCCAGGTCTTCAGGCAGCGCTCGAGGACCTCTGGGTCCTCGCGGAAGGACGGAACGACGACAGATGTCGTCGTCCTGAAGTTGTTCCGTACAGGTCGGTAACGCATGGAGAACAGTCGTCGTGTGAGCCAGACCACCCACGAGATGACGCCGGCGATGCCGATCGGTACGAGACTTCGGTGGCTGGTTATGAAATCAACCGCCGTACTGAGCCATTGCATTGTCGCGGGACCCCCCAGATGCGACCCGTGGTCGGGCAGCTACGCGCCTTAGCGGCCCTGAATTCCGTCCCCGGCAAGTCAATGATCGATTTCTCCGGTGGACGCCAGTAGGCTAGCAGTGGTCCTGTCGGCACCGATGGTCGCCGCGCTCGCGCTGATCGTCAGATGGCGGATCTTCATATCCCTGGCGACTGCTCTGATCACGGAACGTTATATCTTTCCGTCCGTTGTGAATCTGTGGTCCCACAGTGGTCTCTGCGATTAAATCCCCGCAAGCCCCCGTATCCGCAATCGTCGCCTGGGCTGGCCGGTGTCTAGCTGGCCGGCGGCATTTGGCAACATGCCGTCCGGGCCGCATGGCTAGTTGGACCGGATGCTGAGCGTCATCACGTGACTGCTCATGGCGGCCGGTCGCCTTACGTATATGGGGGGAGTGCGAGCGTGCTTTCTGACACCGCGGTTTCGCGAGGAGATGGTCCGGCGGCCTCTGGTCCGCTGGTGAGGAAGATCAGCGTGGTGGGTACCGGCTACCTGGGTGCCACGCACGCGGTGTGCATGAGTGAGCTCGGCTTCACGGTCGTCGGCCTGGACGTCGACGAGGCCAAGGTGGCGAGCCTCGCTTCGGGTGTCGTGCCGTTCTTCGAGCCCGGGCTCGAGGAGCTGCTTCGCAAGAATCTCGAGTCAGGTCGGCTTACCTTCAGCTCGTCCTTCGAGGACGTCGCCGACGCGGACGCGCACTTCCTGTGCGTGGGTACCCCGCAGCGCGCGGGCTCGTCGGCGGCCGACATGCGCTACCTCGACAGCGCGATGGACGGTCTGCTGGCGGCCGGACTCCGGCCGGGAGCGCTGGTGATCGGCAAGTCGACCGTGCCCGCGGGGACGGCCGCCCGGCTCGCCGCCCGGCTGGCGGCCGAGGCGCCCCAGGCGGGCCTCGGCTGGAATCCGGAGTTCCTCCGCGAGGGCTTCGCGATCGAGGACACCCTGCGCCCCGATCGTCTCGTCTTCGGTGTGCCGACGGATGACGGCGGCCGGGCGGAGGCCGTCCTGCGCGAGATCTATGCCCGGCCGCTCGACGCCGGCACTCCCCTGATCGTCGCGGATTTCGCCACCGCCGAGCTGGTGAAGGTCGCGGCGAACTCCTTCCTCGCCATGAAGATCTCGTTCATCAACGCGATGGCCGAGGTCTGCGAGGCGACCGACGGCGATGTGACGGTCCTGGCGAAGGCGCTTTCCTACGACACCCGGATCGGCGGCCGATTCCTCGGGTCCGGTGTGGGCTTCGGCGGGGGCTGCCTGCCCAAGGACATTCGTGCCTTCCAAGCGCGGGCGCAGGAGCTGAACATCGGGCGCTCGGTCGCGTTCCTCGGCGAGGTCGACGCGATCAACCTCCGACGGCGGGCACGCGTCGTGGAACTGGCGACCGAGGTGATCGGTGGCGAGGTGACCGGGAAGCGGGTGGCTGTCTTCGGCGCCGCCTTCAAGCCGAACAGCGACGACATCCGGGACTCGCCGGCGCTCGACGTCGCCAAGGCGCTGTATGACGCGGGCGCGGTGGTCACCGTCTGCGACCCGGCGGCGATCCCGAACGCCCGACGCCGTCACCCTGAACTGCGGTACGAGCTGAACGCGCTCGATGCGGCGCTGGACGCCGATGTGGTGCTGCACCTGACCGAGTGGGCGGAGTTCCGCGAGATCGACCCCGCTGTGCTCGCGTCCGTCGCTCGTAATCCGGTCGTCATCGACGGGCGTAACACCCTCGACCCGGTGCGTTGGCGGCAGGCCGGCTGGACCTTTCACGCACTTGGTCGGCCGACCTTGTGAGGATCGGCGAACAGGAAACACGGTTGAACGGGGGAATGAGCCGGCGGGCGTTGATGCGCTCGTCGGCCGCCTGCGCGCTGGGGCTGGCGGCGGCCGGCCTCAGCGGTGGGCTTGCCGCCTGCGATTCGGGCACAGGGCAGGTCGATCCGGCGAGCGAGACGTTGCCGCCGGACACGTTGACGCCGGCCGCGGCCACGACCGCGCCGGCGGGTGCTCGCCGCACCCTCGCCAACCCGGGTGTCGCCAGGCAGTTCTTCGGCGAGAAGCTGGTCCCGACGACCCGGTCCAGCTTCGGACTCGACCTGGCCGAGGTGCTGCCGTCCGACGACAAGCGGTTCCCTTCTTTTCTGCGGGTGTCGATCCCGGTCGACGTCACGAACCCCGAGGAGACGCGGGCCTACCAGGACGGGGCCACCTACGGCGGCGTCCAGATGTTCGTCGACCACACCTTGCGCTCGCCGTACGAGCTCTACCTGCGTTATTACGTGAGATTTCCGCGGAACTTCGACTTCGGGAAGGGTGGCCGTCTGCCGGGTTTCTTCGGGACGATCGTGAAGAACCGGGTACGAACGGAGACGATGCGCAGCGGCTTTGCCACGCGTTTCGCGTGGAGAGATGGTGACTCCGGCCTCGTATATGCGAACACGGCCCGCTCCGATCATCCGACCAACACCGTGGGCAAGGACACCTGGCACTGGCCACGAGGGCGGTGGGTCTGCGTCGAGCAGGGTCTGAAGTTGAATTTCGAGGGTTTCGCCGACGGGCTGATGCTCATCTGGATCGACGGCCAGCTCGTGTTCAAGGACCAGAAGTTCAACCCCAGGATCTCCAACGACCTGAGGGTCGGCGGTTTCCTGGTGACGGCCACCTTCGGCGACGGCGGCGCGACCTTCAAACCGGCCTCGCCACAGACGATCGACCTGGCCGGCTTCGCCTATGACGTGAAGCGGCTCAACCCCCTCCCGAAGCCCGAGGACGGTTAGCCACCGCCCACGCTCGCGAACCAGGCGACGCCAAGAGCCCCAGCCACGCATGACCACGAAGTCGTCCTCCCGCAAAAGGCCAGTCCGGTTCGCAACGTTGAAACGTTCCGTAACTGAGCTGGCCCGGAGGCGCACCTCCGCGGAGGCCCGGCCACGAGCGAAGCGAAGTGGTTGGGCCGCAGCGGAGGTCGCCGGAGGGCACGTGAGCGGAGGAGGACACCGCGCGGAGGTCCCTCGGGAGCGAAGCGAGTGAGGGGCCGGAGCGCGGTGCCCGGACGGAGCGAACCAGCTACTCAGTGCGGTGGGGTCAGCATGACGACGGTGGCGGGGCCCTCGAGGCTGTCGAAGGCGCGGCCCGCCAGCGCGGCGGCGGTGATGTTGCCCTTGCGGTGGTAGCGCTCGAGCGCGTCCGCCAGGCTCACGGCCGCGTCGTCCTTGCGGTCGGCGCGGTGCAGCACCTCGGCGCGGGCGAGCAGCGCGGTGGCCTGGCAGTCGAAGTCGTCGGTCTTGCCGGCGAGGTCCACGGCGGTGTCGGCGAACCGCAGCGCCTCCGCGTCGCGGCCGCGGATGGCCAGCAGCCGCGCGTGGACGCCGCACCAGCCGGCCTGGGCGGGCAGCTGGTCGGTGGCGGCCGCGTCCCGGCAGCGGGTCACGTACTTGCCGGCCTCGTCGAGCCGGCCAAGCGCCAGCATGGTCTCGGCTAGCGCCGCGGCCCTGGTCGCGAGGTAGGCCCGCTCACCCATCTGGGACAGGCGCCGGCAGCTGCGGCGCAGCTCCCGTTCGGCGGTGGTGAGGTCGTCGGCGAGCAGCGCCACTCTGGCCACGACGAACCCGCTGTGCAACGGGTCGAAGCGTGGGCCGCGCAGATCCCAGACGATCTCCTCGGCGTCCTTGAGATGAGCCCTCGCGGCCTCCAGATCGCCGGCCATGGCGGTGAGCACCGCGAGCTGGGCGAGCAACGCCCGCCGCTGGCCGCGGTCGTCCCCCGCCTCCGCGAGCGCGGCCGTCGCGATCGCGATCGACTCTCCGACCGGCCGCGGCGTCCAGCTCAGCAGGCCGGTCAGCTCGCGGCGTAGCGACTGGGCCGCCCGCGGCACGCCCGAGTCCTCGGCGTGCCCGACCGCCATCTCCATCGCCTTCTCGGCCGCGGCGTACTGGCCGGCCGCGGTGTAGGCGGCGGCCTGGCTGCGGCAGGCCAGCGCCGCGCCGACCTCGTCGCCCTCGCGGACGAAGTCCGCCAGCGCCTCGCCGGCCTCCTCCAGAGTGGTGGCGACCAGCCCGTCCGGCTCGGTGGAGAACAGCACCCGGAGGTGGGCGAGCCGGGCGTGCGCCCGCAGCCCGTCCTCGCCGGCGCGCCGCGCCCGCTCGGTGACCTGGCGCAGGATCCGGTCGGCATCCGAGAGCCGGCCGAACGAGTACAGTGCCCAGCCCAGGTCGATCTCGGCCCGCAGGCGCAGCGGGTCCAGCTCAGGCAGCAGCACGATCGCCCGCTTGAGCAGCTGGGCGGCGCCCATCTCGTCGCCCTGGCGGACCCGGTCGGCCGCCTCGATCAGGCAGGTCGCGGCCTGCCGGCCGAGCTCGCCGATCGCCTCGTCCCGCTGGCCGAGCTCGACCCGGTAGCGGTAGGCCTGCTCCAGGTGGTAGCCGACCAGCTCGTCGTGCTCGCCCGGCCCGCCCAGCATCCTGGCCTGCAGCCAGCGGGCGAACCGCTCGTGCAGGTCGGCTCGCTGCCGCTTGGACGTCGCCTGGTAGGCGCAGTCGCGCAGCAGCACGTGCAGGAACCGGAACCTCTCGACGCCGGGCAGGTCCGAACGGTCCGGGTGGACCAGCTCCTTGCGGACCAGCGCCAGGCAGTGCGCCGCGACGTGGGGCCGCTCGTCGGGCTCGGACAGGTCGACGACGGCGTCCAGGTAGAACCGGTTGCCGACCACCGCCGCCCGCTCCAGCACCCGGCGCTCGGCGGCGTCGAGCCGGTCGAGCCGGGCGGCGAGCAGCGCCGAGATCGTCGGCGGGACCTTGACGTTGCGCAGGCTGCTGGTGGCCGTCCAGCGGCTGCCCTCCCGGCGCAGCAGGCCGTCGTCGACCAGTGCGGCGACCATCTGCTCGACGAACAGCGGGTTGCCCGCCGCCGACGAGGTGATCCGGTCGACCAGCTCCGGGGCGAGGTCGTCCGAACCCATCAGGCTGCGGATCAGCCGCTGGCAGCGCGCCTCGGTGAGTGGCTGCAGCAGCATCGACGTGGCGTTGAGCTTGCCGCCGCCCCACTGCCTGCGCTCCTCGAGCAGCTCGGGCCTGGTCAGGCTCAGCAGCAGGATCGGGGCGTCGCGCGACCAGTCGGTGATGTGCTCGACCAGGTCGAGCAGCGTCGGCTCGGCCCAGTGCACGTCGTCGAAGCAGAGGACCAGCGGGCGGCGTTCGGCGAGCGCCTGGAAGAACGTGCGGACCGCCCAGAAGCTCTCCTGGGTGCTCACCTCGGCGCCGCCGAGGCCGACCAGCGGGGCGAGCGCGGCGACCACCTCGGTCGCCCCGGCCACCCCCAGCTCGTCGAGCAGCTCGCGCAGCCGGCGCCGGCCCTCCGACGCCGGCGAGTCGGCCGACACCCCGGTGGCCTGCCGGACCATCTCCATCAACGGCCAGTAGGCGATGCCCTCGCCGTAGGAGAGGCAGCGCCCCCACAGCACGGTCGCCCGGTTCGAGACGCCGTCGCAGAACTCCTTCACCATCCGTGACTTTCCGATGCCGGCCGGGCCGAGCACCGTGAACAGATGACAGATGCGTTCCTCGACGACGGCCTCGAAGGCGTCCTGGATGCGTCGGCGCTCCCGGTTGCGGCCGATGACCGGCGCCGCGAGGCTCAGCGACGGCGTTCGGCTGCCGGGCCCGGCCGTCGGGTCGACCAGCGCGACCAGCCGGTGCGCCCGCAGCGGGTCGCGCTTGCCCTGGACGACGAGCGGGCCGACGGGGTCGACGGTGACGCTGGGCCGGATCAGCCGGTGGGTGTTGTCGCCGATCAGGATCTCGTCCGGGGCGGCCGCCTCCTCCAGCCGGGAGGCGACGTTGACCGGGTCGCCGGTGACGCCGCTGCCGGCGACGGTGACCTCGCCGGTGTTGATGCCGATCCTGATCCTCAGCCCGAGGCCCCAGTCACGGCGCAGGTCGGCGTTGAGCTCACGGATCCTGGCCCGGATGTCGAGCGCGGCCCGCACCGCCCGCAACGCGTCATCCTCGTGCAGCACCGGGATGCCGAAGACGGCGAACACGGCATCGCCGATGAACTTCTCGACGGTGCCACCGTGGGAGTAGATGACCTCGCGGACGTTCGTGAAGAACCGCCACATCATCTGCTGCAGCGGCTCGGAGTCGATGTTCTCGCCGATGTGGGTCGAGCCGGTGATGTCGACGAACATGATCGTCACCGTCTTGCGGGTCCCGCTGCGCGCGGTGGGCAGGGGGTTCCCGCAGCCGGAGCAGAACCGGGCGCGGTCCGGGTTCTCCTCCAAGCATGTCGGGCACGCCACCATGTGCCGGATGGTAGGCCGATCGGGTGGCCTGACGGCAGGGGATCTCGGCATCGGTCGCTCGCGTCGTGACTCGTCCCACACCGGTTCCTCCTGGGGGGTGCTCCACGGCCCGTCGCCGGGAGCTACCGGTCTGCCCGCTCGCGATCCCGAGGGCAACGGCCGCCAGGCAGGCGGAGAAAGATCATTTTCGCTCATCCGGGCAGGTCCCGGCGCAGCGCGACGAGCGCGGCGGCCGTCGCGGCGGCGGCCCAGCCGAGCGAGGCCCACAGAGACACCGCGTCCAGCTCCGAGGTCGGCCAGGCCAGCACGCCGAGCGGACTGCTGACTGGCCCGCGGAACCGGCTGGTGTCGCCGACCAGCTCGAGCAGGCCCACGCCGACCAGGCCAAGCAGCGCCGCGCTCGGGCCTCGGGTCAGTGACCCGACCGCCACGCCGACGACGGCGGCGGCGCAGACGGCGAGGACGACGACGGCGAAGGTGCCCGCGAGCTCACCCGGCCGGTCCAGACGCATGGTCCTGGCGTCGTGACGGGCGACGCCGACCGACACCCAGGCGGTGAACGTCAGCGTGGACAGGGCCGCGCCGAGCGCCACGACGGTCAACAGCTGCGCGCCGAGCACCCGATGACGGGCCGGTGTGACGAGCCAGGTGAGGGTGGCGGTGCGCCAGCGGAACTCGCTCGCCGCGATCTGGGCCCCGAGCGCCATCAGCAGGTAGCCGAGCAGCAGGCCCGACCGGGCGCGCAGGCCGTCCCAGGTACTGGCGGGCGAGGCCTGAGCACCCCAGAACACGAGCATCGGGATCTGGAGGAGCAGAAACAGCGCAATGGCGTTGCGTTGGCCGCGACTCGCGGTGATCTTGAAGAGTTCGGTGCGCACCAAGACGCCCAATCCGGCCGGCCGCTTGGTCCTGGCATGCGTCCGCGTAAGGGCGGACTTCCGAGCTGTCGCGGACTTTCGGGCTACAGCGGCGCCGCCGTGCGCTGGGCGCTGACTGTCGGTCGTGCCGCGACCAGGGGGAAGCATGGCGGTCATCGGCCAGCCACCTGGCGTCGCCCGGGGTAGGGCCCCGGTTCCTGGTTGTTCGCGTCGTCACTGGTCAGAGCGAAGAAGACACCCTCCAGGTCGGGCCCGGTGGTGCGCAGCTCGAGGAGGGGAATCTGGTGCTCGGCCGCCACCTGCCCGACCCGCTCGGCCCAGCCAGGCGGCAGCCGCAGCTCGTCCGGCCCCGCCCGTCGGACCGGGCCGCCCGAGCCCTCCGCCCCTCTCGACTCGTCGGCTGTGGCGTCGGCGTCGGCGTGAGCTTCGGCTTCGGCGGCGAGCAGGTCGGCGAGCAGGTCGGCGTGTCGGGTTCTGACGGTGACCGAGCCCTGGCCGATCTCGGGCATCGGGGCATCCAACGCGACCCGGCCGCGGTCGATGATGACGACGTGGTCGACGGTCTGGGCGACCTCGGCCAGCACATGGCTCGACAGCAGCGCCGTGCGGCCTTCGGCGGCCCAGGAGCGCAGGAAGTCGCGCAGCCAGCGGATGCCCTCCGGGTCGAGGCCGTTGGCCGGCTCGTCGAGCACCAGGAGCTCCGGGTCGCCGAGCAGCGCCCCCGCGAGCGCGAGCCGCTGGCGCATGCCCAACGAGAAGGAGCCGGTGGCGCGCTCGGCCGCGTCCTCGAGGCCGACGAGGCCGAGCACCTCCGTCACCCGACGCCTGCCGACCCGAAGAGGCATCGCGAGCGCGCGCAGGTGATCCACCGCGGCCCGGGCCGGGTAGGTGGCTGGCTCCAGCACGGCGCCGACCCGGCGCGCCGGGTCGGCGAGCTCCCGGTAGCGGAGGCCGTCGATCAGCGCGCGGCCGCTCGTCGGGGCGACCAGCCCGAGCAGGGCACGCAGGGTGGTGGTCTTGCCGGATCCGTTCGGCCCCAGGAAGCCGGTGACCGAGCCGCGCCGCACCGAGAAGCTGACGTCGGTCACCGCGTGCACTCGCCGGTACCGTTTCGTCAGGTTCTCGACAGAGACGATCAGGCTGACGGCGGGCCTCCCGCGACGCGACGACGGTGTTACCGGCCAAAGGGTGCGCGATGATCGCGAAGCCGCGCGCCCGGAGGCCATTGTCAAGTGTCCCAGGCCTAAGGGCACGCGATGGTGGCGAAACCGCGCGCCCGGAGGCCATTCTCAGGTGTTACTGGCCTAAGGGCACGTGATGGTGGCGAAGCCGTGCGCCCACAGGCCCGCTTCAGGGTTACGGTTCCCACGATAGCCAGCGGCACCGGGCAGGACGGTCAGGAGATGTCCGCCCACCGGAACTCGCCGTTGGGCTCGCGCAGGCAGGCGACAGGGCGGCCGGAGGGCCCCTGCTGGACCTGTCCCATGTCCGAGCTGTCGCACTCGGCGCCGGGTGTCGGCCCTTGCTGCTGTTGCTCGGGCGGGGCGTCCGACCAGCTGCCCAGGCCGTTCGAGCCGGTGGCCGGCGGGGCGCAGTAGAGCAGGAGGCCGTTGATCGCGATGGCGGGCGCGGTGTCCAGGCTCGGCGCGCAGGGCTCACCGACGAAGACGGGCGACGCGGACACGTTCGGCGCGGTGGGTGCCCCGCTTTCCCCGGAGGGGGTGGCACCGGCACCGTCGCTCGCCTGGCCGGAGCCGGTCGCCTCGCCGCCACCGGTCGCCTGGCCCGTACCGCCCGCGCCGCCGGAGCTCCCGGTGTCGCCACCGCTGGTCGCGCCGCCTGTGGTGGGCGCTGGCTGAGGGCTCGGTTCGGGAGTGGTGGGCGTCCCGCCCGGGTCCGCGGTGGTCGTCGTAGCGCCCTCGGGGGCGGACGAGCTGAGCGTCTCGTCCCTGTCCTGCCCGCATCCGGCCAGGGCGGTGGCGACCAGTAGCGGTAGTGCGCCCATCACGATCGCCTGGCGAACGAGACCAGGTCGCCGGCTCCACCGACGACTGAGACCAGGTCGCCGGCTCCGCCGGCGAACGTGCGTCCACCCGGCCACGGCCTACCTCCTCCCACCCGGCGGACCGCGGGCGTGCACCGGTCGCCGAGAGCAGCCGTCGATCACCTAATTACGAGGCGCTAACAAGCTATCGCGCTCCGTAGTGCTGCGCCGCCCTTCTGGCGGCTCTGTCAGTCGTGTCCGACGGGTACCCATCCCCCAGCTTAGATATGCCATTGATCGTTAGGTGGCTATCTGTCGTGGTTTGGGTGTGGGCGCCGGCCCGATCGGGTGGTCAGGGCGTCCGGTCGCCGCCGTGGAGTCGCATTTGCGTCCTGGTTACCGGCGAGTAGCATGGGGTATCACGTACTCGTCGGTAACCAGGCTCACCACGGCCCGGCGGGTCGCGGCGACGGCAGATTGGCTGACGGCGGCGAGATGAACCTCGCGGCCGGCGGCTCCACAAGACACCCGGCCAAAGGCCGCGCGACGACGGCGAAGCCTCGTCGCGGCCGGCGGCCTCAGCGGACATGGGGGCGGCCATGGGGCACTACCGGAGCAACCTGCGGGACATCGAGTTCAACCTCTTCGAGGTGCTGGGAGTCGACCGGACCCTTGGCACCGGCCCGTTCGCGGAGATGGACCGCGAGACCGCCCATGAGGTACTGGCCGAGCTGGAGCGGCTCGCGGCCGGCCCGCTGGGCGAGTCGTTCGCGGACGCGGACCGCAACCCGCCCCAGTTCGACCCGGCCACCGGCACCGTGCGGCTGCCCGAGTCGTTCAAGAAGTCCTTCGCCTCCCTGCAGGAGGGCGAGTGGTGGCGGCTGTTCGTCCCCGCGCACCTCGGTGGGCTGGGCGCGCCGCCCACGGTCGCCTGGGCAGCCTCCGAGCTGATCCTCGGCTCGAACCCGGCCGTGTTCATGTACATGGCCGGCCCGACGTTCGCCGGCATCCTCGACCGGCTCGGCACCGACTGGCAGAAGAAGCTCGCCGGCTGGGCGATCGAGCGGCAGTGGGGCGCCACGATGGTGCTCACCGAGCCGGACGCCGGCTCCGATGTCGGCGCGGGCAGGGCCAGGGCCGTCGCGCAGCCGGACGGGACCTGGCACATCGAAGGCGTCAAGCGGTTCATCACCAGCGGCGACTGGGACGTCCCCGAGAACATCTTCCACATGGTGCTGGCCCGGCCCGAGGGCCACGGCCCCGGCACCAAGGGCCTGTCGATGTTCATCGTCCCGAAGTTCATGCCCGACCCGAACACCGGTGCGCCCGGCGATCGCAACGGCGTGTACGTCACCAACGTCGAGCACAAGATGGGCCTGAAGGTCTCGGCGACCTGCGAGCTGAGCTTCGGCGAGCGGGCGCCGGCCGTCGGCTGGCTCGTGGGCGACGTCCACAACGGCATCGCCCAGATGTTCCAGGTGATCGAGCACGCCCGCATGATGGTCGGCACCAAGGCCATCGCCACCCTGTCCACCGGCTACCTCAACGCGCTCGAGTTCGCGCGTACCCGCGTGCAGGGCGCCGACCTCACCCAGGCCTCCGACAAGACCGCGCCGCGGGTGACGATCATCAACCATCCGGATGTCCGACGGATGCTGATGGCGCAGAAGGCCTACGCCGAAGGCATGCGCGCCCTGACCCTCTTCACCGCGTCCTTCCAGGACACGGTGGCCGCGGCCGAGGCCGAGGCGGGTGTTCCGGGCATCCACGACGCCCTGTCCGGCGCCGCCGGGCCGGACGCCGAGCGGGCCGCGCGGATGAACGACCTGCTGCTGCCGATCGTCAAGGGCGTCGGCTCCGAGCGGTCGTACGAGCTGCTGGCCAGCGCCCTGCAGGTCCTCGGCGGGTCCGGCTACCTACAGGACTACCCGATCGAGCAGTACATCCGGGATGCCAAGATCGACACCCTGTATGAGGGCACGACGTCCATCCAGGGGCAGGACCTGTTCTTCCGCAAGATCGTTCGAGACAAGGGCCAGGCGCTCACCGCGCTGCTCATCGACATCCAGACGTTCGCGAAGGGCGACGCGGGCAACGGTGCACTGGCCCGGGAGCGTGACCAGCTCGCCGCGGCGCTCGAGGACGTCCAGTCGATGGTCGGCGGGATGGTCGGGTTCCTGACGACGGCCGCCGACGACAAGCGCGAGGTCTACAAGGTCGGCCTGAACTCCACCCGGCTGCTGATGAGCCTCGGCGATCTGATCATCGGCTGGCTGCTGCTGCGCGGCGCGGAGGTAGCGCTGACGGCGCTCGCCGACTCCCCGGGACCCAGGGACGTGCGGTTCTACCAGGGCAAGGTTGCCGCGGCGAAGTGGTTCGCCGCCAATGTCCTGCCCGAGCTGCACGCTCGCCGCGTGATGCTCGAGTCCACCACCCTCGACCTGATGGATCTCCCCGAGGAGAGTTTCTAGCCGGCAAGCTCGTCGAACTGAGCCGCACGAAGCCCGCCTCCGTACGGCTCAGTTCCGACAGCGGAGCAACCCGGCCCCGCAAGGCTCTGGTTCTGGATCGGGTCTGGTCTTGATTTGGTGACGTTCCAGCGCAAGGTGACCGTGCGGCGCGGAGGCGCGCCTCCGCGGAGGCCTGCCTACGAGCGAAGCGACGTGGCCCCCGCAAGGTTCTGGATCGGGTCTGGTCTTGATTTGGTGACGTTCCAGCGCAAGGTGACCGTGCGGCGCGGAGGCGCGCCTCCGCGGAGGCCCGGCCACGAGCGAAGCGAAGTGGTTGGGCCGCAGCGGAGGTCGCCGTAGCGCCCGTGAGCGGAGGAGGACGGCGCGCGGAGGTCCCTTGGGAGCGAAGCGAGTAAGGGGCCGGAGCGCGCCGCCCGCACGGAGCGAACCAGAAACACTGTTTCCGACTAGGCCTTACCGGGGTACCTGATCCGGCATGGGAATCATGGCAAGCCTCGGGTTCTTCGGGTTCGGCGCGGTCTTGGCGTTCGCCGTCCGCGGCGACACACCAGGTATCGACCTCACGGCGGTCGGTGTCATCGTGATGCTGGTGAGCGTCATCGGCTTCGTGACGGCGCTCTACCGCGAGCGGTGGCGACGGCACGTCTTCGAGGAGTCCATCGAGCAGGGCACGCCTCCGCCGCTTCCGCCCGACGACGGCATCGTCCTCGTCGAGCCGACGGCCCCGCTCGTCGCTCCCGCGCGCGACATCGCCCCGGACATCCGTCACTGACTTTTCGCCGGATCGCGGTGCGCCTGGTCTCGCCGGCCGGCGCACTCCGGAATGAGAACGGTCCTGGGGGACCGGCAGCTCCGTGCGCCTGTCAGCAGGCGCGCGGCGGGGATGCGTGCGCTTTCTTCGCCCCTGGCCGACCTTTTTTCAGGATGTACGGAGAGGCGGGAACGCCTGGTCCAGCTCGTTGCGCATGTCGCGCTTGAGGATGTCGTCGGTCTCCGACGAGGGCTGGCCCTCGAGGAGGAAGCGGGCGACACGCAGGGTGAGATCGACCCGCTCGGCCAGGTTGAGCGCCCCGGTGAAGCGGCCGCCGGTGGTACCCGCGGACGAGGCAGAGGTGAGCACCTTGGCGACGAACTCGTCCGCGGCCAGCAGAGCCTCCACGCGCGTCATGCGGTTCACCCCTTTGTGTCCGGGAAGCCGGAGTCGTGCCGATAGCTGGGCGCGTGCGCCACGGTACCAGGCTGGCCCCGGCGGCCGTTGTTCGCCCCATCTGCGGCCTTTGCTGCTATCTACCACTCTTGGCCATCCTGGAGCCATCCGTTGCGCGACGGCGGGGTGGCGACGCCGGTAGTGATCTATGAGACTCGACGCCCCAGCGCCTCGCCCCAGCGCCTCGCCCCAGCTCCGGATCAGCTCCAGGCGAGCAGGAGCGCTGGGTCGGTGAGCATCGCGGCGATGTCGGCGAGCACGGCGGAGCCCAGCTCGCCGTCGACCAGACGGTGGTCGAAGGAAAGCGCCAGCTGCCCCACGGTGCGGACCGCGAGCTCGCCCTCATGGACCCACGGTGCCGGGCGAACCGCGCCCAGGGCCAGGATCGCGGCCTCGCCGGGGTTCAGCACCGGCGTGCCGGTGTCCACGCCGAACACGCCGATGTTGGTGATGGTGATCGTGCCACCGGTCAGGTCCGCCGGTCTGGCCTGACCGGCCCTGGTCCGCGCGGTCAGGTCGGCCAGCGCGTGGGCCAGCCCCGCCAGGTCGAGCCGGTCGGCGCCGGGAATGTTCGGCACCAGCAGCCCGCGCGGCGACGCCACCGCGATACCGAGGTTGACCGCCTCCGAGACGACGATCTCCGGGTCGCGCCGCTCGTGCTCGACCCAGCTTGTGTTGATCATGGGGTGCCGCCGGACCGCGACGAGGAGGGCGCGCGCGGCGAACAGCAACGGGGTGACCTTCACGTCGGCGAACTCCGGCAGCGCGGCGATCCGGTCGCGCGTGGCCATCGTCTCGGTCAGGTCGGCGGTCAGGAACTCGGTGACGTGCGGCGCGGTGAAAGCGCTGCTGACCATGGCGCGCGCGGTCGCCCGCCGCACGCCGGAGACCGGGACCCGCCAGGTCCTGCTGGCCGCGTCGAACGAGGCCTCGGCCGGTATCCGGCCGACCTGCCCGCCCCCCGCGCCGCCAGTGGCCGCTGCCTCCGGCCGGCCGGCCGGAGGCAGCGCCGACGGGACCGGCGGCTCCCAGGCGGCCGGCTCGGCCAGCCGTCCCGTGCTCTCCCGTCCGGTGCCCTCCGGCACGCCGGTCACCAGGCCTCGGGCCGCGGTCTCGACGTCGGCACGGCTGATCGAGCCGCCGGGACCGGTGCCGGAAAGCCGGCCGAGATCGACGCCCAGGTCACGGGCCAGCCTGCGCACCGGTGGCTTCGCCAACGCCCGATGGCCCCGCTCCACGGTCGCCGATGGGTCCGATGGGGCCGGTGGGGTGCCGGCCTGGGACGCCGGTACCGAGGGAGCCGCGGCCCGCTGCCCACGCCGACGCGCGCGGCCGAGACCAGCTGCTCCGATCGAGGCCCGTGGGCCGTAGCCGACGAGCATCGGCTCGCGCTCCCCGCCGCGGCGGGCCGGCACGTCGCGCACCTCCGACCCCGTCGCGGGCGGCCCCGTGGCCTCCGCCGGCGTCTCACCGGCCCGTTCACCGATGGATCCCACCGCCGGAGCGTGCGCCGGCGGGCCGCCACCGTCCGCGTCCGCCGGCTCGTCATCCTCGATGGTGACCAGCACCGTGCCGACCAGGATCGTCTCGCCCTCGGCGCCGTGCGTCGCGACCAGCCGGCCGGCGAACGGGCTCGGCAGCTCGACCAGCGCCTTCGCGGTCTCCACCTCGGCCAGCGGCTGGTTGACCGTCACCGTGTCACCCGCCGCCACCAGCCAGTGGACGATCTCGGCCTCCGCGAGCCCTTCGCCCAGGTCAGGAAGCCGGAACTCTCGTCGCGCCACCGTTCCCCCCTTCCTCCCCGCGGATTCCTTCCGCGTCGCGTCAGTAGTCGCGTCAGTAGTCGAAGGAGCGGTCGACGGCGTCGAGAATGCGATCGACGTCGGGGAGATAGCTGTCTTCCAGTCGTGACGGCGGGTAGGGAGTGTCGAAGCCGGTGACCCGCAGGACCGGCGCCTCCAGGGAGTAGAAGGCCTGTTCGGTCACCCGGGCCGCCACCTCGGCCGAGAGCGACACGTTCGACGGTGCCTCGTGCGCGACGACCAGCCGCCCGGTCCGGCGTACGGACGCGACCACCGGCTCCAGGTCGAGCGGTGACAGCGAACGCAGGTCGATGACCTCGACCGAGCGTCCGTCCTCCGCCTCCGCGACCAGCGCCGCGTCCAGGCAGGTGCGCACCATCGGCCCGTAGCCGACGAGGGTCACGTCCGTCCCGGGCCGCATCACCCGGCTCGTGAACAGTGGCGCGGGCTTGCCCGGGATCGTGCCGCTGCCGGCCCGGCCCGCGTCGCCGTTCAGGCTGGCGAGGTCGATGGGCTCGACCTCGTCCTTCTCCCAATAGCGCCGCTTCGGTTCCAGAAAGACGATCGGATCATCCGCCGCGACCGCCTGCTGAATCATGACGTGCGCATCGGCCGGATTCGAGCAGGTGACTACCTTCAGCCCGGCGGTGTGGCAGAAGTACGCCTCGGGCGACTCGCTGTGGTGCTCCACCGCCCCGATGCCGCCACCAACCGGGATCCTGATCGTCACCGGCATCCGCACCCGCCCCGCCGACCGGTAGTGCAACTTGGCGAGGTTGCTCACGATCTGGTCGAAGGCCGGGTAGACGAAGCCGTCGAACTGGATCTCGCAGACCGGGCGGAAGCCGCGCATCGCCATCCCGATCGCGGTGCCGATGATCGCCGACTCGGCGAGCGGCGTGTCGATTACCCGTTCCTCACCGAACTGGGCGCGAAGTCCGTCGGTGACCCGGAAGACCCCGCCGAGCTGGCCGACGTCCTCGCCCATGATGACGACCTTCGAGTCGGCCGCCATCGCCGCGCGCAGGCCGCTGTTGAGCGCGCCGGCCAGGGTCAGCGTGGGCACGTTGCCTCCGGTCCTGGGGTCTGTGGGGGCGGCGCGACGGGGCGCACGCCGGCCAGGCTCGCCTCCGGTGTCGACGATGGGCTCGGTGTCGACGAGGCCCGCGACGCCGCGCTCGAGAGCCCCGAGCTCCGTTGCCCCGAGCTCGCTGACCCCGGGGCCGGGTATGCCGGGCCCGGATCCGCCGGGTTCGCCGAGGCCGCGGACGGTGACGCCGAGGAGGACGCCGGGTGGGCGTCGACGACGCCGAGGAAATCGGCGAGGTCGGCGCGTTCGGCCGCCACATGCTCGCTTTCGACGACGGTGACGTGGTCGAACATCGACAGCGGCTCCGGGTCCGGCAGCGCGAGACAACGGCGGCGCAGGTCGGCGGCGACCTGGTCGGCCCGCGCGGCGATGGCGGCGGCGGCCGTGTCGTCCAGGGCGTTCTGGGCCGTCAGATATGCGCGCACTCTGGCCAGCGGGTCGCGCTCGGCCCACCGGGCGACCTCGTCGGCACCCCGGTACCGGGTCGGATCGTCGGCGGTGGTGTGCGCGCCCATCCGGTAGGTGACAGCCTCGATGAGCGTCGGGCCCTCGCCGGCGCGGGCGCGGGCCAGTGCCCACCTGGTCACCGCGAGCGTCGCGAGCACGTCGTTGCCGTCGACCCGTACCCCGGGGAAGCCGTGGCCGGCGGCGCGCTGACTGATCGGGACGCGCGACTGCCGGCTGGTCGGTTCGGAGATCGCGTACTGGTTGTTCTGGCAGAAGAAGACGACGGGTGCGCCGAAGACCGCCGCCCAGCCGAACGCCTCGCTCACGTCGCCCTGGCTGGAGGCGCCGTCGCCGAAATATGTGATCGTCGCGCAGTGGACGGCTTTGCCCTTGGTGGCCTCCGCGGAGTCGCGGCTGACGCCCATGGCGTACCCGGTCGCGTGCAGCGTCTGCGAGCCGACGACGATCGCGTAGAGCGCGAAGCCGTGCTCGTTCGGGTCCCAGCCGCCGTGCGTCGAGCCGCGGAAGAGTCCGAGGACCGCGACCGGGTCGACGCCCCGGCAGTAGGCGACACCGTGCTCGCGGTAGGACGGGAACGCCATGTCGTCCGGCGCGAGTGCCCGGGCGGAGCCGACCTGGGCCGCCTCCTGGCCCCGCAGCGGCGCCCACAGCCCGAGCTCGCCCTGGCGCTGCAGGGCGGTGGCCTCCTCGTCTATGCGGCGGATGATGACCATGTCGGCATACATGTCCAACAGGTCCGCCGAGGTCACATCCGCGACGTGCGCCTCGATGTCCCGCGCGCCGATCTCTGGCCCGGCCGCCGCCACCCTTTGCCCGCTCGGTGTGAGCAGCTGCATCAGCTCCGTCACGTTGGCCAACGATAGACCGCGTGCGCGCGCCGGCAAGCCAGCAATCTGTAATCAGAGCGATTCGAAAGGTGGTAACCACTGCGCCGGCTTGCCTCCTGCCGCTCCCGATGCGGCCTGGCACCGCGCTGGTCGGTCGCCCGATGGGCGCGGCGGCGCGGCTTCGGCGGGCCAGGGCGTGGCTTCGGCGGGCAAAGAGGGCATCAGCGGGTCGCCGGGGGATGCGCACCGGGCGGCTCGGTACGGTGACCGGCGTGAGCGCATCGTCGCAGGCCTCCTCGCCCACGTCCGCGTCCCCGCCGTCCGGTGCCCCCGGCACCGTCGTACCGGTGTCGCGGCCGTTGCTCGATGGCGGGTCACTCGGTCGGGTGGGCATCTGGAGCGGGCAGTTCGACTTCTCGCCGGCCGAGGTCGTCCGCGAGGCCGTGGCCGAGCTCGACGAGCTCGGCTACCCGACGATCTGGACCGGCGAGGTGAAGGGCCGCGAGGTGCTGGTGACGGCCGGGCTGATGCTCGCCGCCACCAGCCGGATCACCGTGGCTACCGGCATCGCGCAGATCCTCGCCCGCAACCCGCTGACCATGGCCGCCGGCCAGTTGGCCCTGGCCGAGGCGTACCCCGGCCGATTCCTGCTCGGCCTCGGCGTCTCACACGCCGAGCTGATGCAGATCCGCGGCGCGCCGTACAGCAAACCGCTCGGCCAGATGACGGCCTATCTCGACGAGATGGACCGGATGGCCGCCGAGCAGTACCGGGCGGTGCCGCCGGATGGCACGCCGATCCGGGTGTTGGCGGCGCTTGGGCCCAAGATGCTGGAGCTCGCCCGCGACCGCGCCGATGGGGCGCACACCTACTTCGTTCCGCCCGAACACACCGCCGCCGCCCGCAAGGCGCTTGGCTCGGGCAAGCTACTCATCCCCGAGCAGGCCTTCGTGCTGGACGCCGACACCGAGCGGGCCCGGGAGCTCGCCCGCCGGCACACCGGCTCCTACCTGCGGCTGCCGAACTACACCAACAACCTGCGCCGCTACGGGTATGGCGACGACGACTTCGCGAACGCCGGCTCCGACCGGCTGGTCGACATGATCGTGCCGCATGGCGGCCCCGAGGTGCTCGCGCGCCGGGTCGCCGAGCATCTCGATGCCGGCGCCGACCAGGTCGCCGTGCAGGTGCTCGACTATGACCGCCGCGGCCTGCCACGCCGCCAGTGGCGCGAGCTCGCCCCCGCGCTGCTCGCGCTCTGACGAGCCACGTCAGGGGCGACCACGTCAGGGGCGACCACTTCGGGGCTGACCCGCGTCGGCGGAAGCCGACTTCGCTGACGACACGCTTCGGTACAGAACGAGAGATTTTACCCCAGGTCGGATGACCCGGCGTGACCGGGGCGCCCGCGCGAGCCGACAGTGTGGCCCCGGTCGCATGTGGCACGTTGGTGCTGCCTACCGTGTCCCTGGCGGGGGCCAGCACGGGGTGGGGTGAACGGTGATGCCGGCACGGCGGAGACCAGGCAGGCTGGACGGGCCAGGCGAGGGCTGGAGCGAGGGCGCGACGAGCCCAGCCGTGGTCGGTGGCCGGCCGGCGGCCGGCGGTCCGGCGGTCGGCGGGCGGGCGTCCGGGGGTCGGGCGTCCGGAGCGCCGGCCGCGCGGATCCCGACCGTCGAGGTACCGAAGGAGAAGCGCTCGATGGCCGTATCCGGGTACCGGTCCACCGGCCGCCGGCGCGGGGCGCCGCGCATCGCGCTGGTGCTTGCCGCGGCGAGCGCGACGCTGATGGGCTGCGGGCTCCTCGGCGGTGGCGACGACGGTTCGTCGAACGGCCCGGTCCAGGCCGGTGTGCTCAACCAGCCGGGCGCCCCCGCCACGACGGCGCCGGCCGCCCCGTCCGTGCCCCCGGGCGGGGCGCAGCGGGCGCCCACGGGCGAGCCGGTGACCCTCGAGTTCGCCGGCGACGTGCACTTCGCCGGCTCGTCGGCGGCCGGGCTCACCTCTCTCGGCCCGATCATCCAGACGCTGACGGCCGCCGACCTCACCGTGCTGAACCTGGAGACGGCGATCACCACCGGCGGCGAGCCGGCCTCGAAGGCGTTTACCTTCCGCGCGCCGCCACAGGCGTTCACGTCGCTGCGCGCCGCGGGCGTCGACGTCGTGAACGTGGCGAACAACCACGGCATGGACTACGGCCCGACCGGCCTTCAGGACACGCTGCGCGCAGCCCAGGCGGCGAAGTTCCCCGTGGTGGGGATCGGGCAGGACGACGTCGAGGCGTTCCAGCCCTACCGGACCGAGATCAAGGGCCAGCGGATCGCCGTGATCGGGGCGACCAGAGTGCTCGACGACGAGCTCGCCGCCGCCTGGACCGCGGGGCCGGGCAAGCCTGGGCTCGCCTCCGCCAAGGACCTTCCCAAGCTGCTGGCGGCGGTACGCGCGGCCCGCGCCGACTCGGACACCGTCGTGGTGTTCCTGCACTGGGGGGTGGAGATGCGCAGCTGCGCGGGTGAGGACCAGACCGGCATCGTGCCCGCCCTGGTGGACGCGGGCGCCGACATCGTCGTCGGCTCGCACGCGCACGTGCTCGAGGGCGGCGGCTGGCATCCGTCGGGTGCCTTCGTCGACTACGGGCTCGGCAACTTCGTCTTCTACGCGTCCGGCGTGAGCGCCACCACGCAGAGCGGCGTACTGCGGCTGACCGTCCAGGGCCGGGCGGTGACCCAGGCCGAGTGGGTGCCGGCCCGCATCGTCAACGGCCTGCCCCGGCTGGCCACCGGGTCCGACGCGCAGGCGATCCTCGCGGCCAAGGGCGGCCTGCAGGGCTGTGCCGGGCTGAACCCCAACCCACCGACCTGGGGTGCCATCCCCGTCACCCCGCAGGGCGGCGGTGCGGCGACCGGCGGTGCGGCTACCGGCGAGGCCGCGGCCGCGGCCACCCCGACCGGGTAGCCGGTCGGGAAGGGCTCGACCGCTTAGTCGGTGGAAAAGGAGCAGTCGGCGGGGGAGGTCCGGCAGTCGGCGCAGCGGCCGTAGATCTCCACGGTGTGCGCGACGTCGGTGAAGCCCTCGGCGGCGGCCACCTGCTCGGTCCAGCGCTCGATTTCGGGGCCCTCGACCTCGACGGCGTGCCCGCACTCGCGGCACACCAGGTGATGGTGGTGCGCCCCCGTCGCGCAGCGGCGGTAGACCGTCTCGCCGTCGTCCAGGCGCAGCACGTCGACCTCGCCGCGGTCGGCGAGCATCTGAAGGTGCCGGTAGACGGTCGTGAGGCCGACCGGCTGGCCGTCGGCGCGCAGCTGGGCGTGCAGCTCCTGCGCGCTGGTGAACGCGTTGGTCGCCGCGAGCGCCGCCGAGACGGCGTCGCCCTGGCGGGTGGACCGCGACGTCGTGCCGCGGCCGGGCAGGCCGCGTCCGGCCGGGACGGCTACGCGGCCGTCCGGCTCGTCGCTGGCGCGATCGCGGTTCGCGGTGGGCACGCCCTCCACTTTCTCATCTCCAGAGCTACGGGGGACCGGGCTGGACGGACCGCGGGGGCAGGCGGTCTCTCCTCGCTTCAACGATATTGACAATGGTTTTCATTTCGACCGCGCACCGTGGCGCGATGGTCGCGTGCGGTGTCGTGATCGCGTCAGTGGGAACCGTTGGGAGGTAAAGGGATCTTCATGTTGCGCACCGTGACGTGCGACGTGCTCGAGGTTGCCCAGGCGGGCCGGCTCTCCGGCGGGCGTTCGTCGCCGCGTCCGGGAGTCGCTCTGACCTGGTCAACGGTTGACGGCCGCGCGCCCTCCACCGGTGGTGGAGGCGGCAACTGGTGCACCCCTACCAAAGGTTGACCTAACTGGCGATATCGTCCGATCCGAAAGCTTCCTCCACCGAGGCGCGGACCCCGGCCCCAACGACGTGGCGCGTGGCCACGTCGAGGGGGTGGGTACGCCGGCCGACGAGGCGTGGTGTGGCGGGGCGACACCGTCGTGTGGCGTCCGGAGGTCAAGGAGGGCAACGGATGGATCGCCCCCGGACGGGGTCGCGGGCGGGCGTGCGCGCCGACGGGGAGCCGAGCCAGATCTGGGTCCGCTTCGCCATCGCCGGTGCCGCTCTCATCGCGGTCGCCGGGGTGCTGACCACCTGCACCGACAGGCGGTCGTCGGGCTCGACCGTCTCTCCCGACAGCGTGTACGCCGCCTCGACGGTAAGTGGTAGCGCCGTCACCCTCTGGTACGACGGGACGCACGACATCCGCCAGCGGACCGCTGACGACGTCGCGGAGATCCGCGCGCGCCTCGACGCGCAGGATGGCGCCGCGCTCCGGCCGGCCTGCACCAGGCTCGCCGACGACGTCACCGAGGGCAGGGCGCTCACGTCCGGTCCGGACACCCTGGCGCAGAACCTCTTCGACGGCGGCCTCGACGGCTACGGCAACGGCGTCACCGCCTGCGGGAACCTCTTCGACGGCACCAAGCTCGCCATCGACGTGCTCCAGGGGGAGATCAGGAAGGGGCTCACGACCGGCGACGAGCAGTGGGCGGCGCTCGCCGCCCGGCTCTCGCTGCCGATGGCCACCGCCGGGGCGGCGACCCCGGCCGAGCCGACGACGGGCGCCCCGCCGGACACGGCGGCGCCGGGCGTGCGCGCCACCACGCCCGCGGCCAGGCCGACGGCGGTCCGCACGACCCCGCGGGCGACCGCGACGAGTACCACGGCCCCGCCCGTCGCCACGACGCCGGCTCCGCCGCCCACGACCACGGCGAGCCCCACCACGTCGGCGCCGCCCACGGGCGCGACCAGCCCCGCGCCGAAGCCGACCTTGCCCACGGTTGGCGGCGTCAACAACTGACCCGTCAGACCCGTCAGACTCGTCAGGCCGGGCGGGACGCACCCGGCCTGAGAGCGTCCCTACGCGGCGAGCGATTACGGAAAGTGGCGACCTGGTGGGGCGAGGGTGAGAACCCTGGGTGAGGCGCGCCGCCGGGAACGTGCGGGTACGGGTATCCCGTCCCCCACTCCGCCGGGGTGGGGGCGCCTGGCGCGGACACCGGGCGTGAATAACCCGTGGACGAGACGCCTACCCTGGATGGCATGGAGTTCACTCAATCCGAGAAACTCGCCGGCGTCTGTTACGACGTCCGAGGCCCCATCCTCGACGAGGCGACCCGGATGGAGGCCGCTGGCGAGCGGATCCTGAAGCTGAACATCGGCAACCCGGCCCCGTTCGGCTTCTCGACCCCGCCCGAGGTTCTCGCGTCCGTGACCGCGAACCTCGCCAGCGCACAGGGTTACAGCGACTCCAAGGGACTGCCGGCGGCACGTGTCGCCATCGCCGAGTACCACCGCCGCAAGGGCCTCGTGGGCATCGGCCCGGACGACGTGTACCTGGGCAACGGCGTCTCCGAAATGATCATGATGTCGTTGCAGGCGCTGCTCAACAACGGCGACGAGGTGCTCCTGCCCGCCCCGGACTACCCGCTGTGGACGGCGGTGGTGAGCCTCTGCGGCGGCAAACCGGTGCACTACCTGTGCGACGAGTCCGCGGGCTGGATGCCCGACCCGGAGCACGTCGCCGCCATGATCACCCCGCGCACCCGGGCCATCGTGCTGATCAACCCGAACAACCCGACCGGCGCCGTCTACGACCGCGCGACGATCGAGTCGCTGGTGGAGCTGGCCCGCCAGCACAACCTGATGGTGTTCTCCGACGAGATCTACGACCGGGTCCTCTACGACGACGCCGAGCACGTCTCGACGGCCGCGCTCGCTCCCGACCTGGTCTGCGTGACGTTCAACGGCCTGTCCAAGGCCTACCTGCTCGCCGGGTTCCGCGCCGGCTGGATGGTCGTCTCCGGTCCTCGGGAGCACGCCTCCAGCTACATCGAGGGCCTGAACATCCTCGCGAACATGCGGCTGTGCGCGAACGTGCCCGGCCAGTACGCGGTCGTGGCGGCCCTGGCGAACGACGAGGGCGCCGGCGGCCTGGTACTGCCCGGCGGCCGGCTGCGCGAGCAGCGGGACACCGTGGTGAAGCTGCTGAACGACATCCCCGGGGTGTCCTGCGTGCCGCCGCGCGGCGCGCTCTACGCGTTCCCGCGGCTTGACCCCGAGGTGTACGCGATCCGCGACGACGAGCGGTTGGTTCTGGACCTGCTGCGGGCGGAGAACATCCTGCTGGTCCAGGGCAGCGGCTTCAACTGGCCGAAGCCCGACCACGTCCGCATCGTCACCCTGCCAAGCGTCGACGACCTCACGACCGCCATCGGCAGTATCGACCGCTTCCTGTCGACCTACCAGCAGATCTGAGCAGGGCTCTGAGCAGAGCACGAGGAGCTCGCGGCGTCGCTGTCCACATGACTGGGCGAGATTTCCACAGCCTTGAGCGTCCTGTGGACAAGACCTGTGGATAACTCGCCTTCAACTGTGGACGCCGGAGCTGGCGACCCGGATGCGTCCCTTCCCGGCGTGGTCGCCGTCGACTCCGCCGAAGTCAGACCATCAGGGTCGACGTCCGCCGATCCCGCCGCCGGCGTCGAGGCGGATCTCGCCGCCGGGGTCGAGCCGGATACGCGGTCGGGCACCCGGCGGGCCCGACCGCGCCGGCGGGCGGTGGACGCCGCCGTGGCGGTGGCGCTCGCCGGGGCCGTCGTCGCCGCGTTGGGCGTGCTGCACGTCCTGCTGGACCGTCCGCTCTGGTACGACGAGATCTGGCGGCCGCACTTCCTCGCCGAGCCGGCGTCGACCTTCTGGCCGGAGCTCGCGCACGCGAACACCCCGTCGGCGCTCGGCTGGGCCGCGCTCATCCGGTTCGTCGGTGACCTGTTCGGCTGGCACGCCTGGGTGCTGCGGGTACCCGAGCTGGTCGCGCTGGTTCTGCTCCCCGCGGCCGTCTACGTCTTCACCCGACGGTTCGCCGGCGTGGTCGCGGCCGGCCTCGCCGGGGCGTCGGTCGGACTGTCCGGGGTGATCGTCGACCTTGGTACCCAGCTCAAGCCATACTCGGTCGAGGCGCTTGCCTCGCTGGCCATCGTCGGGCTGTGGACGGCCGGAGACCCGCGGCCGACGGCACAGTCCCGCGCGGACGACCCGGCCAACGGGAACGGGATCGACGGGGACCGGCACGGGGGCGCTCCGGACGACCAGGGGTTCGCTCCCAGGCCAGGCCGGGCCTTCGCGGCGCGTGCCGCGGCGGGGCTGGTCTCACTGTTCTCGGTGCCGGCCGCGTTCCTGATCATCCCCCTGGCCGCCGTCGACGTGCTGGCGGCCGGCCGTGGGTGGCGACGCCGGCTGGCCGCCGCGCTGACGGCGGCGCCGGCGCTGGCGATCTGCGGGCTGCACACCGCGCTGTTCGTCGGCCACCAGTCCAGCCAACGGGCCAGCCAGTTCTGGGACACCCAGTTCCTCGCCGGCCGTGGCCCGCTCGAGGCGGTCCGGTTCGTCGCGGGCGAGGCGGTCCGGATCCTCGGCGGCGCGCCGGCCGGCGTCGACCGCTACGACCCGAACCTCGTGCACCCGGCGACCGACACCACCTTCGCCGCGGGCTGGCTCATCGCTCCCGCCGCCGGCGTGGCGTTCGTCGTCGGAGCCGTCACGCTCGCGCGCCGCCGAGGAACCCCTGGGCGCCATCTGATCGCCGCCGTGGTGGGCGCGCTGGTGCTGGCGCTGGCGGCCAGCGCCGGCCGTTACTGGCCCTTCGGCGCCAACCGCACGAACCTGTTCCTCGTCCCGTTGCTGGCCGTCGTCATCGCCACGGGAGCCGACCGCGTGGCCGGTCACGTCGCTCGCCCCGCCGGCCGCCGCCTCGCGGCCCGCGGCGGCCTCGGTGGGGCGGCGGCCCTGGCCGGGCGGGTGCTCCTGGCGGCCGCGCTGGCCGTGCTCGCCGTGACGCCGGTGGCGTCCGCGAGCGCGCTGGCGCCGCTGTGGCGGGAGCGCGCCGAGATCCGGCCGGTGGCGCTGATGGTCGACGCGACGACGCTGACCCGCCGGCTCTACCAGCCGGGTGACGTCGTCGTCGTCGGTGGCCGGCTGGCTCGCTCAGGCTGGCTGTACGCGATGGGCGTCAGCGACGACGGGGCCTACCTGCCCGCGCCCCAGATCCTCACGGCCGGGCATACGGGACCCGCGGATCCGGCGGCGGCCCCGGGCGCGCTGGGCGTGCCAGGCGCGCCGGTCCGCGTCGGCCCGCGCCTGCCTGAGGGTTCGACGGTCTTCCTCACCCAGGTCGGCGCCGGCGGGGCACGCGCGGCGTTGGCGGCGCGCCAGGGCCCGTCCCCGAGCCGCGTCCTGCTGTTCGTCCTCGTCTACGACCGTTCGGGCACGCGGGCGGAACTCGCCGATCTGCGCGGCGAGGGCTGGTGCCCGTCGAGCGCCTTCGACTTCCCGAACACGGGAACCCTGCACGTCCTGACGCGCTGCCCGTAGCGGCGAAGGCCCCCCGCGCCTCGCCGCACCGAGGGGGCATGCCCCAAAATCTGCAGCGATGCCCGTAGGCTCCCGGTCTTGTGAGCCCCGTCCTCGCCTCGTCCCGAGCCGGGAACTTCGTCCGGTCTTTGCTGATCATCGGGCTGATGGTGATCATTTTTCGGGAGCTCTACCTGCTGTGGTTCTTCCACACCCCGGCCTGGACGTCCCGGCCTCCGGAGATCAGGTACTGCGGCTCGTACTACGAGCAACGGGAGAATCCACCGGACGTCTCCACGGCCGAGATGAACAGGCTCGCGGGCGGCCGAGTGAAGCAGATCATGCGTTCACCGGTGCTGCGCCCCGTCGCCGCCTACCGTCCCGCGAAGGCCTGCCCGCGCTACGTCTTCGCCAAGGTCGACGACGACCGCTTCGTCGTCTACACCTTCCCCAGCAAGTAGCCGCCTGGCCGCTGAACGCGCAGGCCTGCTTCGGGACCGGGGTTGGGGCCGAAGGTTGTTGCTGGTTCGCTCCGTCCGGGCACGGCGCTCCGGCCCCGTACTCGCTTCGCTCCCACGGGACCTCCGCGCGCCGTCCTCCTCCGCTCACGGGCGCTCCGGCGACCTCGCTGCGGCCCGACCCCGTTCGCGTCGCTCCGGGGCCGGGCCTCCGCGAGGCGCGCCTCCGCGCCCGCACGGTCACCCGCCGCTGAACGTCACCAACCCGCAGCAGGCCCATCTGTAGGGCCACTTCGCTTCGCTCGTGGGTGTCTGGACTGGTGACGGCTAGAGCGCTGCCGTACCGGCCGGTCGGGAGCGAATTCCGCTCCACGAGCGCAGCGAAGTGGCCCCGGGCCCGGTTTTGTGGTCTCGCGCTGTCTGAGCGCAAGGTGACCGCGCTGGCGCGGAGGCGCGCCCCCGCGGAGGCCCGGCCCACGAGCGAAGCGATGTGGGTTGGGCAGCAGCGGAGGTCGCCGGAGGACCCGTGAGCGGAGGAGGACGGCGCGCGGAGGTCCCGTGGGAGCGAAGCGAGTACGGGGCCGGAGCGCGCCGCCCGCACGGAGCGAACCAATGTCACAGCGCGGTGTAGACGCGGGCGTGGATGGACGTGCGCTGCTGCAGCGCGGCTCGTACCGCGCGGTGCAGCCCGTCCTCGAGATAGAGGACCCCCTCCCACTCGACGACATGTGGGAACAGGTCGCCGTAGAAGGTCGAGTCCTCGTCGAGCAGCAGATCCAGCGCGAGAACTCGCTTCGTGGTCACCAGTTGGTCGAGCCGGACCTGGCGGGGCGGGATCTTCGCCCAGTCGCGCTGGCCGAGCCCGTGGTCGGGGTACGGGCGACTGTCCCCGACCAGCTTGAAGATCACCTGAACCTCCTCGCCGTGCCGTCAACCTTCACGCCACGGACCAACTGTCAACACCTCGCCACCCGGACGGCGCCGGGCCGCGTGGCCGCTTGCCAGCCCCCGGGCCGGCCGGCCAGTCCAGCCTAGAATCCTCCGTCCGCGCCCCGGGGCACTACCAGTGTCCGGCCCGTAGTTGCTCGGACATTGAGACACGCGGGCCTTGTTGGCGTCGGGTAGTTGTCAACGCGCCCCGCCGTCGCGGCGGCGATCCTCCCGAGACGCCAGTCACCCCCTGTGTCGCCGATTGGGCTGGTTGGGGCCTCGGCACTCCCGTCCGCACGCCGAGGAAAGGCCTTTGCTTGACGGGAGGAGCGGCGGCTACTTAAGTAAGCCTTACCTGATGACAGGAGGAACTCGATGCCAGCGGAGGAACCGGACGAGGCGACGGTCCGAGACGCGGTCCGCGCGCGCACCGTGCTGGCCGGCGCCCGGCACGCGCTGCTGACCCTGCTGGGACCGCGGGTGCGGGGCTGGACCGGCCTGATCGACGACGGCGGCGAGCCGGTTCTGCTGGTCGGCGCAGACAGCCCGCCCGCGCGTGCCGCCGCTGCCGCCTCGTCGCGCCGCTGCCGCCTCGACATCCCGGGTGCCACGGGCGAGCGGCTCGTGCTGGCCGGGCAGCTGCGGGCGGTGCCGGGCAGCGCCGAGCAGGTGGCCCGCCGGATCGCCGGGCCCGGCCTGACGGTCGAGGTGCCGCCGTGCGGCGACAACGAGCTCGCGGCGGTGGCGCTGTCGGTCGACGAGGTCCTGCTGTGCCTGCCCAGCGCGGCCGAGCCGGGAATGCGCCGGGGATGGCTGCACCGCGTCCACTGGGCGGCCGGGGGTGCCGTGAGCGGCGCGGAGAGCAAGGCGCTCGGCCAGGGCGCCGAGCCGCGGTGGCCATCGACGGCGAACGGTCAGCGGATCGATCTGGCCGCCTACGCGCTCGCCGAGCCGGACCTGATCGCCGCCTATGCGCCCGACCTCGTGGAGCATCTGAACACCGCGCACGCCGACCAGCTGCGCCGGATCGCCGCGCACGGCCAGCTGGTCGCCCGGCCGGTGGCCAGTCCGTCCCGGACGGCCGGCGCGCTCGGCGGCACGGCGGCGGTGACGGAAGGCCTCGGTTCGGCCGCGGGTGCGGGTGCGGCCGGCGCCGTCGGCCTGGGAGGTCTCGCCAACGGGGGCGGCGGAGGCGGCGAGGCCGGGCCGGCGTGGTCCAGGCGGCTCGCGGACCCCATGGACCTGGCCGCCGTCGCCGCGGTCGCGGTCGGCGATCTCGATCGCACCGGCCTGACGCTGTGGCAGGTCGGCCCGGAGGGCGCGGACGAGCTGCGGGTGACCTTCCGCCAGCCACTGACCGAGCCGCGCTCGCTGGGCCTGGAACTTCGCCGCCTGCTTTCCGCCGACTAGCGGGTCCGCCGACTAGCGGGGTCCGCCTACCGACGGGTTCTGGCCGTCCGGGCACCAGCCCGAGTACCCGGCGTCCGCGGGCTCGGTTTGACAGCCGTATCCGAAACGGTTTTCATTACGGGCATGCGCCCTTCAGAGGTCCGGACGCCTGTCCGTCGGTTCGCCGCGCCCCGGAAGCGCCGCCCCAGGGCCCTGGCGGCGGCTGGTGCGCTGCTCGCGCTCGCCACGTCGACGCTGCTCGCTGGCTGCGGCTCGGGGACCGGCGGGGACGGCACCGCCGGCGGCGACGCCCAGGGCGGGAAGCTGCGGGTCGTGGCCACGACCACCCAGGCCGGCGACTTCAGCCGGGCGATCGGTGGCGACCTCGTCAAGGTCACCCAGCTGGTCAAGCCGAACGTCGACCCGCACGACTACGAACCGTCGCCGGCCGACCTGGATGCCATCGCCACGGCCGACGTCCTGGTCACCAACGGCGTCGGCCTGGAGTCCTGGCTGGACGACGCGGTCTCGGCCGCCGGGTTCGAGGGCACCCGGGTGGTGATGGCCGACGGCGTCACCCTGCGCACCGGCACCAGTGACGAGGGCGGCGAGCACGACCCGCACATCTGGCACGACCCGCGCAACGCCAAGATCATGGTGACCGGCGTCGAGCGGGGCCTGGCGCGGGCCGACCCGACGCACACCGGGACCTACCAGGCGAATCTGGCCACCTATTCGGCGGCGCTCGACGGGCTCGACCGCCGCCAGGCCGCCGCGTTCGCGACGGTCCCACCCGACCGTCGGCTGCTGGTCACCAACCACGACGCGTTCGGCTACTACGCGGCCCGCTACGGAATCACCTACGTCGGCTCGATCATCCCGAGCTTCGACACCTCGGCCGAGCTTTCCGGCCGAGCCATCCAGGAGATCGTCGCGAAGATCCGGGCGACCGGGGTCAAGGCGGTGTTCTCGGAGTCATCTCTGCCACCGAAGACCGCCGAGACGATCGGGCATGAGGCCGGTGTCACGGTGGTCGCTGGCGAGGACTCGCTGTACGCCGACTCGCTCGGCCCCGCCGGGTCGGCCGGCGAGACCTACCTGAAGGCCGAGCAGCACAACACCGACGTGATCGTCGGAGCGCTGCGGTGAGGCGGCCGTCGCCACGACCGGTGGCCGCCGCGGCGGCCGCGCGCGGCTTCGCCCACCTCGCGCGGTCGGTCGCGACGCGGACCGACCGTGGCCTTCGGACCGACCGCCCACTGTCGGCCGGCTGCCCACCGCATACCGTGGCCGCCATGAGTTCCGACGCCCGGCCCGCCTCGGTAGCTCCGTCGGGCCCGTCGCTCGTGACGCCGCGGTTCGGGCTGGCCGCGCTCGCCGACCGCGGGGCGCGGCCGGCCGTCGCTGAGCCGGCCGTCGTGG